>NZ_JBMDIJ010000020.1:0-81834 GCF_057808595.1 Pseudomonas sp. FG98
TCGTAATCGCGGCGGTCCGGCGTCCCGGTGAACCCGCTCCCACAGGGCTCGCGTAGCCAGAACACCAAAAAGGAACCCAGCATGACCTGGCAACCCCACATCACCGTCGCCACCGTCGTCGAAGACCAGGGCCGCTTCCTCTTCGTCGAGGAGTTCAAGGCCGGCAAGCACGTCTTCAACCAGCCCGCCGGCCACCTCGAAGCCAACGAAACCCTGCTCCAGGCCGCACTACGGGAAACCCTCGAAGAAACCGCCTGGGACGTCGAGCTGACCGGCGTGGTCGGCATCTACCTCTACACTGCCCCGAGCAACGGCGTGACCTACCAGCGCATCTGCTTCGCCGCAAAACCCGTCAGGCACCATGCCAACCGCGCCCTGGACAGCGATATCGTCCGCGCCGTATGGATGACCCGCGAAGAACTCCTCGCCGACCCGCAGCGCTGGCGCAGCGAGCTGGTACCGCAATGCATCGAGGATTACCTGGGCGGGCCGCTGCACAGCCTGGACCTGATCCGCAACTGAGCGCGCCTTTAGCCTTGCCGGGCGCAGCCTGATAGAATCGTCGTCTTTTTCCAGATACGCACCCATACCCATGTCCGAGCCAGCTCTCCAAGACCCCGAAAAGACCCGCGTGATCGTCGGCATGTCCGGCGGCGTGGATTCTTCCGTTTCCGCCCTCCTGCTGATGGAGCAGGGCTACCAGGTGGAAGGCCTGTTCATGAAGAACTGGGAAGAGGACGACGGCACCGAGTACTGCACCGCCCGCGAAGACCTGGCCGACGCCCAGGCCGTGTGCGACCGCATCGGCATCAAGCTGCACACCGCCAACTTCGCTGCCGAGTACTGGGACAACGTCTTCGAGCACTTCCTCGAGGAATACAAGGCCGGCCGCACGCCCAACCCGGACATCCTGTGCAACCGGGAAATCAAGTTCAAGGCCTTCCTCGACTACGCCCTGTCCCTCGGCGCCGACCTGATCGCCACCGGCCACTACGTGCGCCGCCGCGATATCGACGACCGCACCGAACTGCTCAAGGGCCTGGACCCGAACAAGGACCAGAGCTACTTCCTCCACGCCGTCGGCGGCGAGCAGATCGCCCGCACCCTGTTCCCGGTGGGCGAACTGGAGAAGCCGGAAGTCCGCGCCATCGCCGAGAAACACGGTCTGGCCACGGCGAAGAAGAAGGACTCCACCGGCATCTGCTTTATCGGCGAGCGCCGCTTCAGCGACTTCCTCAAGCAATACCTGCCGGCCCAGCCCGGCGAAATCCAGACCACCGACGGCGAAGTCATCGGCCGCCACCACGGCCTGATGTACCACACCATCGGCCAGCGCCAGGGCCTCGGCATCGGCGGCCTCAAGGACGCCGGCGACGAGCCGTGGTACGTGCTGGAAAAGGACCTCGCGCGCAACGTGCTGGTAGTCGGCCAGGGCAACGAACACCCCTGGCTGTTCTCCCGCGCCCTGCTCGCCTCGGAAATCTTCTGGGTCAACCCGATCGACCTCTCCATGCCACGCCGCCTGACCGCCAAGGTGCGCTACCGCCAGAGCGACCAGGACTGCACCCTGGAACGCACCGGGAACGGCTACCGCGCCACCTTCGACGAGCCGCAGCGCGCGGTAACCCCCGGCCAGTCCGTGGTGTTCTACGACGGTGAAGTCTGCCTCGGCGGCGGCGTGATCGAGATCGCCGAGCCGTGGAGCGCTCGCGCATGACCCAGACCCAGGAGCAATTGATTGCCCTCGGCGGCGTATTCCAGGCCGCCGTACTGGTGGACCGCATCGCCCGTACCGGCAGCGCCAGCGAGGCCGATATCGGCTGCATGCTCGGTAGCCTGCTGGTCCGCGACCCCAAGGACACCCTGGAAGTCTTCGGCGGCGACGACCTGAACCTGCGCGATGGCTACCGCGCCCTGGCCAGCGCCCTGGAGCGCGACCCCGGCAGCCTGCAGCGCGAACCGCTGCGCTATGCCCTGTCGATGCTCGGCCTGGAACGCCAGTTGGCCAAGCGCGGCGACATGCTGGAGACCATCGGCAACCGCCTGCCACAGATCCAGTCCCAGGCCGATCATTTCGGCCTGGTCCACGACAACGTGATCGCTTCCAGTGGCGCGCTGTACCAGGACACCCTGAGCACCCTGCGCCAACGCATCCAGGTCCACGGCGACATGCGCCATCTGCAACAAACCAACAACGCGTCGAAGATCCGCGCCCTGCTGCTTGCCGGCATCCGCGCCGCGCGCCTCTGGCGCCAGCTCGGCGGACACCGCTGGCAGCTGGTGTTCAGCCGCCGCAAGCTCCTGCGCGAGCTCTACCCGATGCTTCGCGGCTGACAAATACCTTTTGTCAGCCACCCGACCCGGGCGCGATTTTCATGTATGATATGCGCCCTCTTAAAAGCCTGACTGTCCGAGAACACGCCATGCAGCTCTCTTCGCTCACCGCGGTTTCCCCTGTAGACGGCCGCTACGCCGGCAAAACCCAGGCCTTGCGCCCCATCTTCAGCGAATACGGCCTGATCCGTTTCCGCGCCCTGGTCGAAGTCCGCTGGCTGCAGCGCCTGGCTGCCCACCCGCAGATCGCCGAAGTCCCGGCCTTCTCCGCCGAAGCCAACGCCCTGCTCAACGGCCTGGCCGATGAGTTCGCCCTTGAGCACGCCGAGCGCGTCAAGGAAATCGAGCGCACCACCAACCACGACGTCAAGGCGATCGAATACCTGCTCAAGGAGCAGGCGGCCAAACTGCCGGAACTGGCCAAGGTCAGCGAATTCATCCACTTCGCCTGCACCAGCGAGGACATCAACAACCTGTCCCACGCCCTGATGCTGCGCGAAGGCCGTGACAACGTCCTGCTGCCACTGATGCGCCAGATCGCCCAGTCGATCCGCGAACTGGCCCACCGCTTCGCCGAAGTGCCGATGCTGTCGCGCACCCACGGCCAGCCCGCCTCGCCGACCACCCTGGGCAAGGAACTGGCCAACGTCGTCTACCGCCTGGAGCGCCAGATCGCCCAGGTCGCCGCCGTGCCGCTGCTGGGCAAGATCAACGGCGCCGTAGGTAACTACAACGCCCACCTGTCGGCCTACCCGCAGATCGACTGGGAAGCCAACGCCCGCGCCTTCATCGAAGACGAGCTGGGCCTGGTGTTCAACCCGTACACCACGCAGATCGAGCCGCACGACTACATCGCCGAGCTGTTCGACGCCATCGCCCGCTTCAACACCATCCTCATCGACTTCGACCGTGATGTCTGGGGGTACATCTCGCTGGGCTACTTCAAGCAGAAGACCGTTGCCGGCGAAATCGGCTCCTCGACCATGCCGCACAAGGTCAACCCGATCGACTTCGAAAACTCCGAAGGCAACCTGGGCATCGCCAACGCTCTGTTCCAGCACCTGGCCAGCAAACTGCCGGTCTCGCGCTGGCAGCGTGACCTGACCGACTCCACCGTGCTGCGCAACCTCGGTGTCGGCTTCGCCCACAGCGTGATTGCCTACGAAGCCAGCCTGAAAGGCATCGGCAAGCTGGAAATCAACACCAGCCGCATCGCCGACGACCTGGACGCTTGCTGGGAAGTCCTGGCCGAGCCGATCCAGACCGTGATGCGCCGCTACAACATCGAAAACCCCTACGAGAAGCTCAAGGAGCTGACCCGTGGCAAGGGCATCAGCCCTGAAGCGCTGCAGACTTTCATCGATGGCCTGGACATGCCTGCCGACGCTCGCGAAGAGCTGAAGAAGCTGACCCCTGCCAGCTACATCGGTAACGCAGCGGAGCAAGCCAAGCGCGTCTGATCTGCGACCCGCGTTTTAACGCCCGGCCGAGCCGGGCGTTTTTATTCCTGAAAGAAAATTGTCTTTTTTCAATAGGTTAACCATGAATCCTGATACCCCACTGCAGCTTCTCGGCGGTTTGACCGCGCGCCAGTTCATGCGCGACTACTGGCAGAAAAAACCGTTGCTGGTCCGTCAGGCCTTTACCGATTTCGAAAGCCCCATCGATGCCGACGAACTGGCCGGCCTCGCCCTGGAAGAAGAAGTCGAGTCGCGCCTGGTCCTCGAACACGGCGAAACCCCGTGGGAACTGCGCCGCGGCCCGTTCAACGAAGACACCTTCGGCACCCTGCCGGAGCGTGACTGGACCCTGCTGGTGCAGTCGGTCGACCAGTTCGTCCCGGAAGTCGCCGAACTGCTCGAACACTTCCGCTTCCTGCCAAGCTGGCGCATCGATGACGTGATGATCAGCTTCGCAGCGCCCGGCGGCAGCGTCGGCCCGCACTTCGACAACTACGACGTGTTCCTGCTCCAGGGCCACGGCAAGCGCAAGTGGAAAGTCGGACAGATGTGCAACAGCGAAAGCCCGCTGCTGGAACACGCCGACCTGCGCATCCTCGCCGACTTCGAGCAGAGCGACGAATGGGTCCTGGAACCCGGCGACATGCTCTACCTGCCACCGCGCCTGGCCCACTATGGCATCGCCGAAGACAACTGCCTGACCTACTCGGTCGGCTTCCGCGCCCCGAGCGCCGCTGAAGTGCTGACCCACTTCACCGACTTCCTCGGCCAGTTCCTCACTGACGAAGAGCGCTACAGCGACGCCGACGCCCAGCCGGTCAGCGACGACCCGCACCAGATCCAGCACGACGCGCTGGGCCGCCTGAAGTCCCTGCTCAACGAGCACATGGGCGACGAGCGCCTGCTGCTGACCTGGTTCGGCCAGTTCATGACCGAGCCACGCTACCCGGAACTGGTCAGCGGCGAAGAGCTCAACGAAGAAGAGCTGGTCGACAGCCTGGAACAGGGCGCGATCATCATCCGCAACCCGAGCGCGCGCCTGGCCTGGTCGGAAGTGGACGACAACCTGCTGCTGTTCGCCAGCGGCCAGAGCCGCCTGCTGCCGGGCAACCTGCGCGAGCTGCTGAAACTGATCTGCTCCGCCGACGCTCTGCATATCGAGAATCTGGGCGAGTGGCTGGGCGACGAAGTCGGCCTGGAACTGGTCTGCCAACTGGTCAAGCAAGGAAGCCTGGGGTTCGCCAATGAATAAGATCAAGGTCCGCCTGGCCGACTGGCAGAAGGACAATGCGGATATCCGCCGTATCCGTGAGGCGGTGTTCATCGCCGAGCAGAACGTGCCACCAGAGCTGGAATGGGATTCGGACGACAACGAGGCCATCCACTTCCTCGCCGTCGAGGATGACTACGCCATCGGCACCGCCCGCCTGCTGCAGGACGGCCAGATCGGCCGGGTCTCGGTGCTCAAGGACTGGCGCGGACTGAAGGTCGGCGATGCACTGATGCAGGCCGCGATCATCGAAGCCCAGAACCGCGACCTGAGCCAGCAGATGCTGACGGCGCAGGTGCATGCCACGGCGTTCTACGAGCGCCTCGGGTTCCGGGTGGTCAGCGAGGAGTTCCTGGAAGCCGGGATTCCCCATGTAGACATGGTTCGCGACTCTAAACCGCTGTGACCTTGATCGCTGGCAAGCCAGCTCCCACAAAGCTCGTGGGAGCTGGCTTGCCAGCGATGAGGCCCGCAAAACCACAGCAAATCCTCCCGAGCGCAAACAATCTTTGCCATCATGTCCACTCCACCCGCGGAGACCATGGACATGTCGCTACGCCCCCTGCTTGCCTCCCTGCTTCTGTCGCTCAGCCTCAGCGCTGCAGCCGCCACCGAAGTACTCCCCCTGAACCACCGCACCAGCGCGGAAATCCTCCCCACCGCCCAGTCCTTCATCGGCAAGGACGGCACCGTCAGCGCCTTCGAAAACAAGCTTATCGTCAAGGCCGAACCCGGCAAGATCGACGAACTTCGCACCCTGCTCCGCGATCTTGATACCGCGCCCAAGCGCCTGCTGATCAGCGTCGACAACAACGACAGCAACTTCCAGGACAACCGTGGCAACACCCGGATCATTCGCTACGGCACCGCCAATCGCGAGGGCGGCTTGCAGCAGGTCCAGGCCAGCGAAGGTACTCCGGCGCTGATCCAGGTCGGCCAGAGTATTCCTGTCACCAGCACCCAGACCGACAGCTACGGCCGCCTGCAGAGCCAGACCGAGTACCGCAACGTCACCCAGGGGTTCTATGTCACCGCCAGCGTCTCGGGTGAAACCGTTCACCTGGCCATCAGCACCAACAATGACCGCATGAGCCAGGAACGTCCCGATGTAGTGAAAGTACAAAGCACCGACACAAAGGTCACCGGCAAGCTGGGCGAATGGATCACCCTGGCGGGGGTCAATGGTCAAAGTCAGGCCGAACGCTCTGCCTCGGCCCTCTCCTACTCCACCCAGCGCGGTGAAAACATGACTTTGCGGGTAAAAGTCGACGAATTGGACTGACCCCAGGGAAATCAAGGCCTCGACCAACGGCCTTGAAACTGACTGACGAGTCGTATTAGACCAAAGATGTAGTGGAGTGAAAAAACCACTACAAAACATTTGACGACCTCAAATCGCAGAGGCATGATGGCCCCGCTCCCGCTAATCAGGGGCCCTGGCAAGGGCCTTCGGGTCGCGCTTCGAACCTACCCCCGAAGCCGATTCGTGTCTGTACAGCCCACAAGGCGCGTTGGACGAGATTACGACTGGAACGAAGTTGTCCCGAGGGACGGAAGCGCATCAAACGGTACATGGCACACCCTGATCGAAGCAGCACGGCAACCACGAGCCAACCTGCCCGACAGCTGCCGGCACCCGCTCGCCTCCTCCTCCGAGCCCCATCGTTCACCGTCGCGATTTCGCCCGACTAGACTGATTCAACGCCAGCGTCCCTGAGCCGCGAGCATTCGGTGCTGCCCCTGTAAGAAACAGCGCAGCCGACAGAGCGAACAATTTTCACCAAGACCTATGCGACGAGGTTTATTTCCATGGCACTGACACGCGAACAGCAAATTGCAGCCCTCGAAAAAGACTGGGCCGAGAACCCGCGCTGGAAAGGCGTGACCCGTACCTACACCGCTGCCGATGTCGTCCGTCTGCGTGGTTCGATCCAGCCAGAGCACACCCTGGCTCGCCTGGGTGCGGAAAAACTGTGGAACCTGGTGACCAAGGGCGCACACCCGTCCTTCCGCCCTGAGAAAGATTTCGTCAACTGCATGGGCGCCCTGACCGGTGGCCAGGCAGTCCAACAGGTCAAGGCCGGTATCCAGGCTATCTACCTGTCCGGCTGGCAAGTGGCTGCCGATAACAACTCGGCCGAATCCATGTACCCAGACCAGTCGCTGTACCCGGTGGACTCGGTTCCAACCGTGGTCAAGCGCATCAACAACTCGTTCCGTCGCGCCGACCAGATCCAGTGGAAAGCCGGCAAGAACCCTGGCGACGAAGGCTACGTCGACTACTTCGCACCCATCGTGGCTGACGCCGAAGCCGGTTTCGGCGGCGTACTGAACGCCTACGAGCTGATGAAGAACATGATCGAAGCAGGCGCCGCCGGCGTTCACTTCGAAGACCAGCTGGCTTCCGTGAAGAAATGCGGCCACATGGGCGGCAAGGTACTGGTTCCAACCCAGGAAGCCGTACAGAAGCTGACCGCTGCCCGTCTGGCAGCCGACGTTGCCGGCGTACCGACCATCATTCTGGCCCGTACCGACGCCAACGCCGCTGACCTGCTGACCAGCGACTGCGACCCGTACGACCAGCCGTTCGTGGTGGGTGACCGTACTCCGGAAGGCTTCTACAAGGTGCGCGCCGGCCTCGACCAGGCCATCGCCCGCGGCCTGGCCTACGCCCCGTACGCCGACCTGATCTGGTGCGAAACCGCCAAGCCGGACCTGGACGAAGCCCGTCGCTTCGCCGAAGCGATCAAGAAGGAATACCCGGACCAGATCCTGTCCTACAACTGCTCGCCTTCCTTCAACTGGAAGAAGAACCTGGACGACGCGACCATCGCCAAGTTCCAGCGCGAGCTGTCGGCCATGGGCTACAAGCACCAGTTCATTACCCTGGCCGGTATCCACAACATGTGGCACGGCATGTTCAACCTGGCGCACGACTACGCCCGCAACGACATGACCGCCTACGTCAAGCTGCAGGAGCAGGAGTTCGCTGACGCTTCGAAGGGCTACACCTTCGTTGCCCACCAGCAGGAAGTCGGCACCGGCTACTTCGACGACATGACCACCGTGATCCAGGGTGGCAAATCTTCGGTTACCGCCCTCACCGGCTCCACCGAAGAAGAGCAGTTCCACTGATCTGACCGATCGGTGACATTCGGGTGACACCCGCGGCCCGGAACCTGTGATGGGGTTCCGGGCCGCGGCTTTTTCATCCCCGACAATACCCGGCAAGGCGTAATACTTTGGCTATGCTTGCTGCACGCCAACGGACAAGGACCGGCCATGCCCCGCTCCGCCACGCTTTGCAGCCTCGCCGTGATCGGCGGCGCCCTCTATATATATGCAACGGCTAGCGCCAACACCTGGCTTGCCTTCGCAGCCAAGCCACTACCAGTGCTGACCCTTATGCTCTGGATCGCCAGCGCACCCCAAGGGACCTACCGGCGCTGGATCCTGACCGGCCTTGGCTTTTCCATTCTTGGCGACCTGGCGCTGGCCTGGCCCGCCGACCTGTTCGTCATCGGCCTGGCCGCCTTCTTCTGCGCCCACCTCGCCTACCTGCGCGCCTACCTCGACCACACCCACAGAAGCGCACCTGGCGCGCTGCTGATCGCAGCTGCCTGTGGCAGCGTCCTGTTCGGCGTGCTGGCCTGGAATGGCCTGGGGGATCTGCTGATACCGGTAGCGGCCTATGCGCTGGTCATCAGCGCCATGCTTTGGCGCGCCCTCGCCTGCGCCGGCCTGGCAGCCATCGGCGCAGTCAGCTTCGTGCTCTCGGACAGCCTGATCGGCATCGATCGCTTCGTCAGCCCGTTTGCCGCCGCGCCTTACCTGATCATTCTGCTCTACTGGCTCGGCCAGTGGGCCATAGCCGCCTCGGCGCACCGGCAACAAGGATTCACCGAACCTTTGACCCAGGCCGCAACGCCAGCGAACAAAAGCGTCTAGAACGCAGGTTGCAAATAACTTGCAGGAAGAAAGTCGATGAACTTCTTAGTTGACTTGAACAGTAGGAATAACAGGAGATCGTCAAATGATATTAATTATCATTTCGAAACTTGCGATTCTTTACATACTGCAAGAAACATAATTAACGAAACCGCGGCCAATGCCCGAAATACAAGGGCTACAGGCACTTACGAAAGATTTTTGTTCTTAATCCTACGAATAAATTTGCCGGAGAAATTTTACTTGCACCAGGTTTACCCATAAAATCAGCGCGATAGATCCCGCTGCGACATATCGTCACTGCTCTAAACTCTTTTTACGCTCAGAGACCACGTGCTCTGTTAAGGATTCTCAGCATGCCCGATTCGACCGGACTGATCGCCCACAACTGGGGTTTCGCCATTTTCCTGTTGGGTGTCGTCGGCCTCTGCGCCTTCATGCTCGGCCTGTCCAGCCTGCTCGGTAGCAAGGCCTGGGGTCGCAGCAAGAACGAACCATTCGAATCCGGCATGCTGCCTACCGGCGGCGCTCGTCTGCGCCTGTCGGCCAAATTCTATCTGGTCGCGATGCTGTTCGTGATCTTCGATATCGAAGCCCTCTTTCTCTTTGCATGGTCTGTGTCCGTCCGCGAAAGCGGCTGGACCGGATTCGTCGAAGCTCTCGTTTTCATAGCAATTCTGTTGGCAGGTCTTGTCTACCTTTGGCGGGTCGGGGCGCTCGATTGGGCTCCCGTGGGTCGCCGCAAGCGGCAAGCGAAGCTGAAACAATGAGGCTTTGGCAATGCAATACAATCTCACCAGAATCGATCCGGATGCGCCCAACGAGCAGTATCCAATCGGAGAACGGGAAACCGTCTCCGATTCGCTGCTAGAGGACCAGGTCCACAAGAACATCTTCATGGGCAAGCTCGAAGATGTCTTGAGTGGCGCGGTCAACTGGGGTCGCAAGAACTCCCTGTGGCCATACAACTTCGGCCTGTCCTGCTGCTACGTGGAGATGACCACGGCGTTCACCGCGCCGCACGACATCGCCCGTTTCGGCGCCGAAGTGATCCGGGCATCCCCGCGTCAGGCCGACTTCATGGTCGTCGCCGGCACCTGCTTCATCAAGATGGCGCCGATCATCCAGCGCCTGTACGAGCAGATGCTGGAGCCGAAGTGGGTCATTTCCATGGGTTCGTGCGCCAACTCCGGCGGCATGTACGACATCTACTCGGTCGTCCAGGGGGTCGACAAGTTCCTCCCCGTGGATGTCTACGTACCCGGCTGCCCGCCTCGCCCTGAAGCATTCCTGCAAGGCCTGATGCTGTTGCAGGAATCGATTGGCCAGGAGCGACGCCCTCTTTCCTGGGTCGTCGGCGATCAAGGCGTGTACCGCGCCGAGATGCCGGCCCAGAAAGATCTGCGCCGTGAACAGCGTATGCAGGTGACCAACCTGCGCAGCCCCGACGAAGTCTGATCCAGCGACCTGCCGCCCGTTCCCAGGAACCGGCGGCCTGGCTTCATTCTCTACGTTGACCGAAAGCGACCGAGACCATGACAGCGGACACCGCTATTTATATTCCGCCTTACAAGGCTGACGACCAGGATGTGGTCGTCGAACTGCACAACCGTTTTGGCGCCGAGGCGTTCACCGCCCAGGACACCCGTACCGGCATGCCGGTGCTGTGGGTTGACCGCGCCCGCCTGATCGAGATCCTCACCTTCCTGCGCAACGTCGCCAAGCCGTACAGCATGCTGTACGACCTGCATGGTGTCGACGAGCGCCTGCGCACCCAGCGCCGCGGCCTGCCGGGTGCCGACTTCACCGTGTTCTACCACCTGCTCTCGGTGGAACGTAACAGCGACGTGATGATCAAGGTTTCCCTCAGCGAAACCGACCTGAGCGTGCCGACCGTCACCGGTATCTGGCCGAACGCCAACTGGTACGAGCGCGAAGTCTGGGACATGTTCGGCATCGACTTCCCGGGCCACCCGCACCTGACCCGGATCATGATGCCGCCGACCTGGGAAGGTCACCCCCTGCGCAAGGACTTCCCGGCCCGCGCCACCGAGTTCGATCCGTTCACCCTGAACCTTGCCAAGCAGCAACTGGAAGAAGAAGCCGCGCGCTTCAATCCGGAAGCCTGGGGCATGAAGCGCCAGGGCGCGAACGAGGACTACATGTTCCTCAACCTCGGCCCCAACCACCCGTCCGCCCACGGTGCCTTCCGTATCGTCCTGCAGCTGGACGGTGAAGAGATCGTCGACTGCGTCCCGGACATCGGCTACCACCACCGTGGTGCCGAGAAGATGGCCGAGCGTCAGTCCTGGCACAGCTTCATCCCGTACACCGACCGCATCGACTACCTCGGCGGCGTGATGAACAACCTGCCGTACGTGCTCGCGGTCGAGAAACTGGCCGGGATCAAGGTTCCGCAGAAAGTCGACACCATCCGCGTGATGCTGGCCGAGTTCTTCCGTATCACCAGTCACCTGCTGTTCCTGGGTACCTACATCCAGGACGTCGGCGCCATGACCCCGGTGTTCTTCACCTTCACCGACCGTCAGCGCGCCTACACCGTGATCGAAGCCATCACCGGTTTCCGCCTGCACCCGGCCTGGTACCGCATCGGTGGCGTCGCCCACGACCTGCCACGCGGCTGGGACAAGCTGGTCAAGGACTTCGTCGAATGGCTGCCCAAGCGCCTCGACGAGTACACCAAGGCTGCCCTGCAGAACAGCATCCTCAAGGGCCGCACCATCGGCGTTGCCCAGTACAACACCAAGGAAGCCCTGGCCTGGGGCGTCACCGGTGCCGGCCTGCGTTCCACCGGCCTCGACTTCGACCTGCGCAAGGCCCGTCCTTATTCCGGCTACGAGAACTTCGAGTTCGAAGTACCGCTGGCCCACAACGGCGATGCCTACGATCGCTGCATGGTCCGTGTCGAGGAGATGCGCCAGAGTATCCGCATCATCGACCAGTGCCTGCGCAACATGCCGGAAGGCCCGTACAAGGCGGATCACCCGCTGACCACGCCGCCGCCGAAAGAGCGCACCCTGCAGCACATCGAAACCCTGATCACCCACTTCCTGCAGGTTTCGTGGGGCCCGGTCATGCCGGCCAACGAATCCTTCCAGATGATCGAGGCGACCAAGGGCATCAACAGTTACTACCTGACGAGCGACGGCGGCACCATGAGCTACCGCACCCGGATTCGCACGCCGAGCTACCCGCACCTGCAGCAGATCCCTTCGGTGATCCGCGGCAGCATGGTCGCGGACCTCATCGCGTACCTGGGCAGTATCGACTTCGTTATGGCTGACGTGGACCGCTAAGCATGAACAGCACGCTTATCCAAACCGACCGTTTCGCCCTGAGCGAAACCGAGCGCTCGGCCATCGAGCACGAGATGCATCACTACGAGGACCCGCGCGCGGCGTCCATCGAAGCCCTGAAGATCGTCCAGAAGCAGCGCGGCTGGGTGCCGGACGGCGCCATCCATGCCATCGGCGAGATCCTCGGCATCCCGGCCAGCGACGTCGAAGGCGTGGCCACCTTCTATAGCCAGATCTTCCGCCAGCCGGTCGGTCGCCACATCATCCGCGTGTGCGACAGCATGGTCTGCTACATCGGCGGCCACGAATCCGTGGTCGGCCAGATCCAGAGCGAACTGGGCATCGGCCTCGGCCAGACCACCCCGGACGGCCGCTTCACCCTGCTGCCGGTGTGCTGCCTGGGCAACTGCGACAAGGCCCCGGCCCTGATGATCGACGACGACACCTTCGGTGACGTGCAGCCGGCCGGTGTTGCCAAATTGCTGGAGGGTTACGTATGACCATCACTTCCTTCGGCCCGGCCAACCGCATCGCGCGCAACGCCGAGACCCATCCGCTGACCTGGCGCCTGCGTGACGACGGCGAGCCGATCTGGCTCGACGAGTACCAGGCCAAGAACGGCTACGCCGCCGCGCGCAAGGCGTTCTCGCAGATGTCCCAGGACGATATCGTCCAGACCGTCAAGGACTCCGGCCTCAAGGGCCGTGGTGGCGCGGGCTTCCCCACTGGCGTGAAGTGGGGCCTGATGCCGAAAGACGAATCCATGAACATCCGCTACCTGCTGTGCAACGCGGACGAAATGGAACCGAACACCTGGAAGGACCGCATGCTGATGGAGCAACAGCCCCATCTGCTGGTCGAGGGCATGCTGATCAGCGCCCGCGCCCTCAAGGCCTACCGCGGCTACATCTTCCTGCGTGGCGAATACACCACTGCCGCCCGCAACCTCAACCGCGCCATCGATGAAGCCAAGGCCGCCGGCCTGCTGGGCAAGAACATCCTCGGCAGCGGTTTCGATTTCGAGCTGTTCGTGCACACCGGTGCCGGCCGCTACATCTGCGGTGAAGAAACCGCACTGATCAACTCGCTGGAAGGCCGCCGCGCCAACCCGCGCTCCAAGCCGCCCTTCCCTGCCGCCGTCGGCGTCTGGGGCAAGCCGACCTGCGTCAACAACGTCGAGACCCTGTGCAACGTGCCGGCCATCGTCGATGGCGGCGTCGACTGGTACAAGTCGCTGGCCCGCGAAGGCAGCGAAGACCACGGCACCAAGCTGATGGGCTTCTCCGGCAAGGTGAAGAACCCGGGCCTGTGGGAGCTGCCATTCGGCGTCACCGCCCGCGAGCTGTTCGAGGACTACGCCGGCGGCATGCGCGACGGCTACAAGCTCAAGTGCTGGCAGCCAGGCGGCGCCGGTACCGGTTTCCTGCTCCCCGAGCACCTCGACGCCCAGATGTACGCCGGCGGCATCGCCAAGGTTGGCACCCGGATGGGTACCGGCCTGGCCATGGCGGTGGACGACAGCATCAGCATGGTTTCCCTGCTGCGCAACATGGAAGAGTTCTTCGCCCGCGAATCCTGCGGCTGGTGCACCCCATGCCGCGACGGCCTGCCATGGAGCGTGAAAATGCTGCGCGCCCTGGAAAAAGGCCAGGGCAAGCGCGAGGACATCGACACCCTGCTGCAGCTGGTCAACTTCCTCGGCCCTGGCCGTACCTTCTGTGCTCACGCACCGGGTGCCGTCGAGCCGCTGGGCAGTGCCATCAAATACTTCCGTCCCGAGTTCGAGGCCGGTGTCGCCCCAGCAGCCGCTGGTGACACCCTGCGCCCGAACCTGGCGAAGCCGATTGTGGTCGGCGCATAACAAGATGAAAAAGCGGAGGGTCCGTGCTCTCCGCCAGCCACGCAGGCTCGCCCGAATGATTCGCGCGAGCCGCGGGCACACCGATTTCCATTAGCCACACCCGCTCACGCGGGCCAACGAAGAACTTTGAACCATGGCCACTATCCACGTAGACGGCAAAGCGCTCGAAGTCAACGGTGCAGACAACCTGTTACAGGCCTGTCTGTCGCTCGGCCTCGACATCCCTTATTTCTGCTGGCACCCGGCGCTCGGTAGCGTCGGCGCCTGCCGGCAGTGCGCGGTCAAGCAGTACACCGACGAGAACGACACCCGTGGTCGTATCGTCATGTCCTGCATGACCCCTGCCTCCGACGGCACCTGGATTTCCATCGACGATGACGAATCCAAGGCGTTCCGCGCCAGCGTCGTCGAATGGCTGATGACCAACCACCCGCACGACTGCCCGGTCTGCGAGGAAGGCGGTCACTGCCACCTGCAGGACATGACGGTAATGACCGGCCACAACGAGCGCCGCTACCGTTTCACCAAGCGTACCCACCAGAACCAGGAACTCGGCCCGTTCATCGCCCACGAGATGAACCGCTGCATCGCCTGCTATCGCTGCGTGCGCTACTACAAGGACTACGCCGGCGGTACCGACCTGGGCGTCTACGGTGCCCACGACAACGTCTACTTCGGCCGCGTCGAGGACGGTGCCCTGGAGAGCGAGTTCTCCGGCAACCTGACCGAGGTCTGCCCGACCGGTGTGTTCACCGACAAGACCCACTCCGAGCGCTACAACCGCAAGTGGGACATGCAGTTTGCCCCGAGCATCTGCCATGGCTGCTCCAGCGGCTGCAACATCAGCCCCGGTGAGCGTTACGGCGAACTGCGCCGGATCGAAAACCGCTTCAACGGCTCGGTCAACCAGTACTTCCTGTGTGACCGCGGCCGCTTCGGCTACGGCTACGTCAACCGCACCGACCGTCCGCGCCAGCCGCTGCTGGCCGACGGCTCCAAGCTGAGCCTGGACGCCGCCCTGGACAAGGCCGCCGACCTGCTGCGCGGCCGCAACATCGTCGGTATCGGCTCGCCCCGCGCCAGCCTGGAAAGCAACTACGGCCTGCGCGAGCTGGTCGGTGCCGAGCACTTCTACTCGGGTATGGAAGCCGCTGAACTGGAGCGCGTGCGCCTGGTCCTGCAAGTGCTGAACGACAGCCCGCTGCCGGTGCCTACCCTGCGCGACATCGAAGACCACGACGCCGTGTTCGTCCTCGGTGAAGACCTGACCCAGACCGCTGCCCGCGTCGCCCTGGCCGTGCGCCAGGCCACCAAGGGCAAGGCCGAGGCCATGGCCGAAGCGATGAAAGTCCAGCCGTGGCTCGACGCCGCGGTGAAGAACATCGGCCAGCACGCGCTGTACCCGCTGTTCATCGCCAGCCTGGCCGAAACCAAGCTGGATGACGTCGCCGAGGAATGCGTGCACGCCGCCCCGGCCGACCTGGCCCGTATCGGTTTCGCCGTGGCCCACGCCATCGACCCAAGCGCCCCGGCCGTCGAAGGCCTGGACCCCGAAGCCCTGGAACTGGCCAAGCGCATCGCCGATGCCCTGGTCGCCGCCAAGCGCCCTCTGATCGTTTCCGGTGGCTCGCTCGGCGAGAAAGCCCTGATCGAAGCCGCGGCGAACATCGCCAAGGCCCTGAAACTGCGCGAGAAAGCCGGCTCCCTGAGCCTGGTGGTACCGGAAGCCAACAGCATCGGCATGGCCATGCTCGGTGGCGATTCCGTCGATGCCGCTCTGGACGCCGTGATCTCCGGCAAGGCCGACGCCATCGTCGTACTGGAAAACGACCTGTACGCCCGCGTACCGGCCGCCAAGGTCGATGCCGCGTTCGCCGCCGCCAAGGTGATCATCGTTGCCGATCACTCCAAGACCGCGACCACCGACCGTGCCCACCTGGTACTGCCGGCTGCTTCGTTCGCCGAAGGCGACGGTACCCTGGTCAGCCAGGAAGGTCGCGCCCAGCGCTTCTTCCAGGTGTTCGATCCGACCTACCTGGACAGCAGCAACCTGGTCCATGAGGGCTGGCGCTGGCTGCACGCCCTGCGTGCGACCCTGCTCAACAAGCCGGTGGACTGGACCCAGCTGGACCACGTCACCAGCGCCACCGCCGCTGCCGCGCCGCAACTGGCCGGCATCGTCAATGCCGCACCGTCCGCCGCGTTCCGTATCAAGGGCATGAAAATGGCCCGCGAACCGCTGCGCTACTCCGGTCGTACCGCCATGCGCGCCAACATCAGCGTGCACGAGCCGCGTACCCCGCAGGACAAGGACAGCGCCTTCGCCTTCTCCATGGAAGGCTACTCCGGCTCCGCCGAACCGCGCTCGCAAGTGCCGTTCGCCTGGTCGCCGGGCTGGAACTCGCCGCAAGCCTGGAACAAGTTCCAGGACGAGGTCGGTGGCCACCTGCGTGCAGGCGACCCGGGCACCCGCCTGATCGAGTCCCAGGGCGATCGCCTGAACTGGTTCGCCGCCGTACCGGGCGCCTTCGCCCCGGCCCGTGGCACCTGGCAGGCGGTGCCGTTCTACCACCTGTTCGGCAGCGAGGAGAACTCTTCCCGCGCCGCCCCGGTACAGGAACGCATCCCGCAGCCTTACGTCGCGCTGGCCAAGTCGGAAGCCGACCGCCTGGGCGTCAACGAAGGTGCCCTGCTCAGCCTGAACGTAGCCGGCCAGACCCTGCGCCTGCCGCTGCGTATCAATGAAGAACTGGGCGCTGGCCTGGTCGCGCTGCCGAAAGGCCTGGCCGGTATTCCGCCAGCCATCTTCGGTGCATCCGTCGAAGGCCTGCAGGAGGCAGCACAATGAGCTGGTTCACCCCCGAAGTGATCGATGTGATCATCGCCGTCGTCAAGGCCATCGTGGTCCTGCTCGCGGTGGTGGTCTGCGGCGCGCTGCTCAGCTTCGTCGAGCGGCGCCTGCTGGGCTGGTGGCAGGACCGTTACGGTCCGAACCGCGTCGGCCCGTTCGGCATGTTCCAGATCGCTGCCGACATGCTGAAAATGTTCTTCAAGGAAGACTGGAACCCGCCCTTCGTCGACCGCATGATCTTCACCCTGGCACCCGTGGTGGCCATGAGCGCCCTGCTGATCGCCTTCGTGATCATCCCGATCACCCCGACCTGGGGTGTCGCGGACCTGAACATCGGCCTGCTGTTCTTCTTCGCCATGGCGGGTCTGTCGGTGTACGCCGTACTGTTCGCCGGCTGGTCGTCGAACAACAAGTACGCCCTGCTCGGCAGCCTGCGGGCCTCGGCCCAGACCGTGTCCTATGAAGTGTTCATGGGCCTGGCGCTGATGGGCGTGGTGGTTCAGGTCGGTTCGTTCAACATGCGCGACATCGTCGAGTACCAGGCGCAGAACCTGTGGTTCATCATTCCGCAGTTCTTCGGCTTCTGTACCTTCTTCATCGCTGGCGTGGCCGTGACTCACCGTCACCCATTCGACCAGCCGGAAGCGGAACAGGAACTGGCCGACGGCTACCACATCGAATATGCCGGCATGAAATGGGGCATGTTCTTCGTCGGCGAGTACATCGGCATCATCCTGGTGTCGGCGCTGCTGGTAACCCTGTTCTTCGGTGGCTGGCACGGTCCGTTCGATATCCTGCCGCAGATCCCGTTCATCTGGTTCGCCCTGAAGACCGGCTTCTTCATCATGCTGTTCATCCTGCTGCGCGCCTCGATCCCGCGCCCGCGCTATGACCAGGTGATGGACTTCAGCTGGAAGTTCTGCCTGCCGCTGACCCTGCTCAATTTGCTGGTGACCGCTGCGATCGTGTTGCTCAACACGCCAGCTGTTGCGGCCCAGTGAGGATCTGACCCATGTTCAAATATATTGGCGACATCGTTAAAGGCACCGGCACCCAGCTGCGCAGCCTGGTGATGGTGTTCTCCCACGGGTTCCGCAAGCGCGACACCCTGCAATACCCGGAAGAGCCGGTCTACCTGCCGCCACGCTACCGTGGCCGTATCGTCCTGACCCGCGACCCCGATGGCGAAGAGCGCTGCGTAGCGTGCAACCTGTGCGCCGTGGCCTGCCCGGTGGGTTGCATCTCGCTGCAGAAAGCCGAGACCGATGACGGACGCTGGTACCCGGAGTTCTTCCGCATCAACTTCTCGCGCTGCATTTTCTGCGGCCTCTGCGAGGAAGCCTGCCCGACCACCGCTATCCAGCTCACCCCGGATTTCGAAATGGCCGAGTTCAAACGTCAGGACCTGGTGTACGAGAAAGAAGATCTGCTGATCTCCGGCCCCGGCAAGAATCCCGACTACAACTTCTACCGTGTTGCAGGTATGGCCGTTGCCGGCAAGCCGAAAGGCGCCGCGCAGAACGAAGCCGAGCCGATCAACGTGAAGAGCTTGCTCCCTTAAGGAAGAAAGATGGAATTCGCTTTCTATTTCGCATCCGGCGTTGCCGTGGTGTCCACCCTGCGGGTGATCACCAACACCAACCCCGTGCACGCCCTGCTCTACCTGATCATCTCCCTGATCGCCGTGGCGATGACCTTCTTCGCCCTCGGCGCGCCGTTCGCCGGCGCCCTGGAAGTGATCGCCTACGCCGGTGCCATCATGGTGCTGTTCGTCTTCGTGGTGATGATGCTCAACCTGGGCCCGGCTTCGGTCGCCCAGGAGCGTGGCTGGCTGACCCCCGGTATCTGGGCCGGGCCGGTCGCGCTGGCCGCGCTGCTGCTGGCCGAACTGCTCTACGTGCTGTTCAGCACCCAGAGCGGCGCAGCCATCGGTCACACCACCGTCGACGCCAAGGCGGTCGGCATCAGCCTGTTCGGTCCGTACCTGCTGGTGGTCGAACTGGCCTCCATGCTGCTGCTCGCTGCGGCGGTCACGGCCTTCCACGTCGGCCGCAACGAGGCGAAGGAGTAATCACATGCCTGCAATCCCGTTGGAACACGGCCTGGCTGTCGCCGGCATCCTGTTCAGTCTCGGTCTGGTCGGCCTGATGGTCCGCCGCAACATTCTCTTCGTGCTCATGAGTCTGGAAATCATGATGAACGCCTCGGCACTGGCGTTCATCGTCGCGGGCGCCCGCTGGGGCCAGCCGGATGGACAGGTGATGTTCATCCTGGTGATCAGCCTGGCAGCCGCCGAGGCCAGTATCGGCCTGGCGATCCTGCTGCAGCTGTATCGCCGCTTCCACACTCTCGATATCGATGCAGCCAGTGAGATGCGCGGATGAACCTTCTCTTCCTGACTTTCGTATTCCCCCTGATCGGCTTCCTGCTGCTGTCGTTCTCCCGTGGTCGCTTCTCGGAGAACCTCTCGGCGCTGATCGGTGTCGGCTCGATCGGCCTGTCGGCGATCGTCGCCGCCTGGGTGATCTTCCAGTTCAACGTCGCGCCACCGGAAAACGGCGTGTACTCGCAACTGCTGTGGACGTGGATGTCGGTCGACGGCTTCGCCCCGACCTTCACCCTGCACCTGGACGGCCTGTCGGTGACCATGCTTGGCGTGGTGGTCGGCGTCGGCTTCCTGATCCACCTGTTCGCCTCCTGGTACATGCGCGGTGAAGCGGGCTACTCGCGCTTCTTCTCCTACACCAACCTGTTCATTGCCAGCATGTTGTTCCTGATCCTGGGCGACAACCTGCTGTTCATCTACTTCGGTTGGGAAGGCGTGGGCCTGTGCTCGTACCTGTTGATCGGTTTCTACTACAGCAACCGCAACAACGGTAACGCGGCACTGAAAGCCTTCATCGTCACCCGTATCGGCGACGTGTTCATGGCCATCGGCCTGTTCATCCTGTTCCAGCAGCTCGGCACCCTGAACATCCAGGAACTGCTGGTGCTGGCCCCGCAGAAGTTCCAGGCGGGCGACACCTGGATGGTCCTGGCGACCCTGATGCTGCTCGGTGGTGCGGTCGGTAAATCCGCCCAGCTGCCGCTGCAGACCTGGCTGGCCGACGCGATGGCCGGTCCGACCCCGGTTTCGGCACTGATCCACGCCGCAACCATGGTTACCGCTGGCGTCTACCTGATCGCTCGTACCCACGGCCTGTTCCTGCTGGCACCGGACGTACTGCACCTGGTCGGCGTGGTCGGCGGCGTAACCCTGGTCCTGGCCGGCTTCGCTGCCCTGGTACAGACCGACATCAAGCGTATCCTCGCCTACTCGACCATGAGCCAGATCGGCTACATGTTCCTCGCCCTGGGCGTCGGTGCCTGGGATGCGGCGATCTTCCACCTGATGACCCACGCCTTCTTCAAGGCCCTGCTGTTCCTTGCTTCCGGTGCGGTGATCGTTGCCTGCCACCACGAGCAGAACATCTTCAAGATGGGCGGCCTGTGGAAGAAACTGCCGCTGGCCTACGCCAGCTTCGTGGTCGGTGGTGCGGCCCTGGCGGCCCTGCCGCTGGTCACCGTGGGCTTCTATTCCAAGGACGAAATCCTCTGGGAAGCCTTCGCCAGCGGTAACACCGGCCTGCTGTACGCCGGCCTGGTCGGTGCCTTCATGACCTCGCTGTACACCTTCCGCCTGATCTTCATCGCCTTCCACGGCGAAGCCAAGACCGAAGCCCATGCCGGCCACGGTATTTCCCACTGGCTGCCGCTGGGCGTGCTGATCGTCCTGTCGACCTTCGTCGGTGCCTGGATCCACCCACCGCTGGCCGGCGTCCTGCCGGAAAGCGCGGGCCATGCCGGCGGCGAAGCCAAGCACAGCCTGGAAATCGCCTCGGGCGCCATCGCCATCGCCGGTATCCTGCTGTCGGCCCTGCTGTTCCTCGGCAAGCGTCGCTTCGTCACGGCCGTCGCCAACAGCGGCATCGGTCGCCTGCTCTCGGCCTGGTGGTTCGCCGCCTGGGGCTTCGACTGGATCTACGACAAGCTGTTCGTCAAGCCTTACCTGCTGATCAGCCACATCCTGCGCAAGGACCCGGTGGACCGCACCATCGGCCTGATCCCGCGCATGGCCCGTGGCGGCCACGCCGCCATGAGCAAGACCGAAACCGGTCAGCTGCGCTGGTACACCGCTTCGATCGCCGTCGGTGCCGTGCTGGTACTCGGCGCTGTTTTGATGGCTGCGGTCTGATATGAACCTTGCGACTTTGCGAAAGGAATTGAGCCCGTCATGATTTTGCCTTGGCTGATCCTGATCCCCTTCATCGGCGGCCTGCTGTGCTGGCTGGGTGAGCGCTTCGGCGCCACCCTGCCACGCTGGATCGCGCTGCTGACCATGTCCCTCCTGCTTGGTATCGGCCTCTGGCTGTGGGCCAACGGGGACTACACCCTCGCCCCTGCGCCTGGTGCCGAACCGCACTGGGCCGCAGAATTCAAGTTCCTCTGGATCGAGCGCTTCGGCATCAGCGTCCACCTGGCCCTCGACGGCCTGTCGCTGCTGATGATCCTGCTCACCGGCCTGCTCGGTGTGCTGTCCGTGCTCTGCTCGTGGAAAGAGATCCAGCGCCACGTCGGCTTCTTCCACCTCAACCTGATGTGGATCCTCGGCGGCGTGGTCGGCGTGTTCCTCGCCCTCGATCTGTTCCTGTTCTTCTTCTTCTGGGAAATGATGCTGGTGCCGATGTATTTCCTCATCGCGCTCTGGGGTCACAGCTCCTCCGACGGCAAGAAGACCCGGATCTACGCAGCGACCAAGTTCTTCATCTTCACCCAGGCCAGCGGCCTGATCATGCTGGTGGCGATCCTTGGCCTGGTGCTGGTCAACTTCAACAACACCGGCGTGATCACCTTCGACTACAGCCAGTTGCTGAAGGCCGAGCTGCCAGCCGGTACCGAGTACCTGCTGATGCTGGGCTTCTTCATCGCCTTCGCGGTGAAGCTGCCGGTGGTACCGTTCCACTCCTGGCTGCCTGACGCTCACGCCCAGGCACCGACCGCCGGTTCCGTCGACCTCGCCGGTATCCTGCTGAAGACTGCGGCCTACGGCCTGCTGCGCTTCGCCCTGCCACTGTTCCCGAATGCCTCGGCGGAGTTCGCGCCGATCGCCATGACCCTGGGCCTGATCGGCATCTTCTACGGTGCCTTCCTGGCCTTCGCCCAGACCGACATCAAGCGCCTGATCGCGTTCTCCAGCGTGTCGCACATGGGCTTCGTGCTGATCGGCATCTACTCCGGCAGCCAGCAGGCCCTGCAAGGCGCGGTGATCCAGATGCTGGCCCACGGTCTGTCGGCTGCCGCGCTGTTTATCCTCAGCGGCCAGCTGTACGAGCGCCTGCACACCCGTGACATGCGCCAGATGGGCGGCCTGTGGCACCGCATTGCCTACCTGCCGGCCATCAGCCTGTTCTTCGCCGCAGCCTCCCTCGGCCTGCCGGGTACCGGCAACTTCGTCGGCGAGTTCCTGATCCTGATCGGCAGCTTCGTCAGTGCCCCATGGGTCACCGTCATCGCCACCTCCGGCCTGGTATTCGGTTCGGTCTACTCGCTGATCATGATCCACCGTGCCTACTTCGGCCCGGCCAAGTCGGAAGAAGTCCTGGCCGGCATGGACAGCCGCGAAATGATCATGGTGCTGGGCCTGGCGGTCCTGCTGATCGTGCTGGGCGTCTACCCGCAGCCGTTCCTCGACACCTCCGCCGCCACCATGAGCGGTGTGCAGCAGTGGCTCGGCTCCGCCTTCACTCAACTCGCTTCGGCCCGGTAAGAGCGCTATGGACCTGACGATTCAACACTTTATCGCGCTTGCGCCACTGCTGATCACCACCATCACCGTTGTCGTGGTGATGCTGGCGATCGCCTGGCGCCGCAACCACTCGCAAACCTTCCTGCTGTCGACCGTGGGCCTGAACCTGGCCCTGCTGTCGATCCTGCCGGTCCTGAAAATCGTACCCCTGGCGGTCACCCCGCTGCTGACCATCGACAAGTTCGCCTGCCTGTACATGGCGCTGATCCTGGTCGCCACCCTGGCCTGCGTCACCCTCGCCCACGCCTACCTGGGTGATGGCGGCTCCGGCTACCCGGGCAACCGCGAAGAGCTGTACCTGCTGATCCTGATGGCTGCCCTCGGTGGCCTGGTACTGGTCTGCGCGCAACACCTGGCCGGCCTGTTCATCGGCCTGGAGCTGCTCTCGGTACCGGTCTACGGCCTGGTGGCGTACGCCTTCTTCAACAAGCGCTCGCTGGAAGCCGGCATCAAGTACATGGTGCTGTCGGCCGCCGGTTCCGCCTTCCTGCTGTTCGGCATGGCCCTGCTCTACGCCGACGCCGGCAGCCTGGCCTTCGACGCCATCGGCAAGGCCCTGGCCGCAACCAGCATGCCTAGCCTGATGGCCCAGCTGGGCCTGGGCATGATGCTGGTCGGCCTGGCCTTCAAGCTGTCGCTGGTACCGTTCCACCTGTGGACCCCGGACGTGTACGAAGGTGCTCCGGCGCCGGTGGCTGCGTTCCTGGCCACCGCCAGCAAGGTCGCGGTGTTCGCCGTGGTGGTGCGCCTGTTCATGCTCTCCCCTGCCGCCAGCAGCGGCGTGCTGACCACCGTGCTGTCGGTGATCGCCGTCGCCTCGATCCTGGTCGGCAACCTGCTGGCCCTGACCCAGAGCAACCTCAAGCGACTGCTCGGTTACTCGTCGATCGCCCACTTCGGCTACCTGCTGATCGCCCTGGTGGCCAGCAAGGGCCTGGCCCTGGAAGCCATCGGCGTGTACCTGGTCACCTACGTGATCACCAGCCTCGGCGCCTTCGGCGTGATCACCCTGATGTCCTCGCCGTACAACGGCCGTGACGCGGATGCCCTGTACGAGTACCGCGGCCTGTTCTGGCGCCGTCCGTACCTGACCGCAGTACTGACCGTGATGATGCTGTCCCTGGCCGGTATCCCGCTGACCGCCGGCTTCATCGGCAAGTTCTACATCATCGCTACCGGCGTCGAGTCGCAACTGTGGTGGCTGACCGGCGCCCTGGTGCTGGGTAGCGCCATCGGCGTGTTCTACTACCTGCGCGTCATGGTCACCCTGTACCTGATCGAGCCGAACCTGCGTCGCCACGATGCACCGTTCAACTGGGAACAGCGCACCGGTGGCGTCATGCTGCTGGCCATCGCCATCCTCGCCTTCGTCCTCGGCGTCTACCCGCAGCCGCTGCTGGACCTGGTGCAACACGCTGGTCTGCAACTGATCAGCTGAGCTAGCCGCTGAAACAAGACACCCCGCTTCGGCGGGGTGTTTTTTTTCCGGGGTCTGGTCAGGTTGCAACCGACCCGCTTCCAACGATAAACGAGCATCCCTTCTCCAACGACCCGGCCCCGATCAGAGGGCCACGCCCTCCTGCATCGGCATGACGCCGGTCACTGCTGGCAAGGCGGCGCGACGCAGCTCGCCGTCGGCGCTCGGCAAATAAACCTCGGGGTTGGGCATCCCGCTGGGCGACAACTCATGGGTCATTTCGAACTCGGCCCGCACCGACCAGCCACAAGCTTCGGTGGTGCACTGCAGGTAGGCCACCCGCAGGAAGATGTGCCGCCCTTCACTGGTACGAATACGCATCCGGCTTTTGCAGTGTGGGCAGACGAGCTTGTAAGTACTCACTGCTGACTCCTTGCCATCGGCACCAGGACCCGGAAGCAGCGCACAGCGCGTCTATGTCGGTAATTCATTCCTATTCCAATCTCCTGTAAGCTCAAAAATATTCAAATGAGGGAAATTTCCTATGATTAATCTGGAAATTTCCTACTTTTAATTTCCCCATACGAGTAGTGCTCGATGTTGCAAAGAGAGACAATGCGATCTGCATATTTTTTGCCGAACATTATATCAAGCACCCGACAGGATTACTCGTTATGAGTATTAATGGATTTTCTGAGGTACTTGCCCGCATGAAGCTGGTGACTCAGTCAACCACCGACTCCGGGCTATCAGCGTCTCTCGGGGTCAGTCCGCAGACTGTCAGCAGTTGGAAGGGCCGCGACAGCATTCCATACGCAATATGCGTAGACCTGGCCAACCAGTACGGTATTTCCCTCGACTGGCTGCTGGTCGGCGAGGGTCCGCGCCTGCGCGCTCACGCCCACCAGAATGTAAGCCCCTGTGCCGACCCGGACTGGGAAACCCGGCTGATTACCGAACTGCGCCTGCTTAGCCCACAGGACCAACGCGCAATTGCCTCGGCCATCGAGGAAAAACAGCGCTTGCGCAAGCTGGAACAGCAGGTCGAGGAAATCAGCAGCCTGCTACCCCAACAGCACAAGCCGGACTCATGAGCCACGCCAGCGCTGGATGATGTCGCGCAGATCCGCCCCATCCAGCCAGATCATCACCTTGATCACGATCGGGATGACCACCACCGCCCCGATGAAGGCCGCCTCGCCCCCCGAAAGAAAGGGGCCGATCGAACGCATCAGCGGCGTGAACAGATAGCCCACCCCCGCCGACAGCAACAGCGACCCGATACGTTGCCAGGCTTTCAGGAAACCCCGGGTGCTGGCCACCAGCCAGGCCCCCAGTACCGCCCCAAACACCACATCGCCGTCCACCGAGGGCAATGCAGCGGCAAGCCCCAGGCCGATGAACAAGGTGGAAAGAGTCGACGTCGTAGGATCGCTCATCGTTGACAGTCCTCCCCTGCTGCGTCGACGCACTCGACCTCGGTCAGGCCGGTGTCCAGTTCGAAGCGGGTCGCTTCCTTCAACGCCCGCCAGTACGACCGGGCCAGTTCGGAACACTCGCCCCGGGCCGCCAGGTCGAGCAACGTGCGATAGCCCTGCCCGCGCATCGCCCGGCGCCCCGCACAGAACTGCCTGGCCACTTTCGCCGCAGCAACTCGCGCACAGACCTCCAGGCGTGCCGCACTGATTTCGGCGCCCAAGCGCAGTTGCTCACGCAACAGGTGCAAATCGATCACCGGCCAGAAAGGGTCGCTGTCCACCAGGAAGCGACGCTCGTCGCTGCAGGGTGTCAGCCGCTGGTCAATGGCCCGCATCGGCAGCTCCCGTCACTCGCGGTGCCCCGCCATGGGCATGGAGAATGCCGTAGCGCAGTGCCTTGATCACTGCCGAGACACGGGAATTCACCGACAGCTTGCGCAGCACATTGCCGACGTGAAAATTCACCGTTGATTCCTTGCAGGCGAGGATCTGCGAGATTTCCCAGGAAGTCTTGCCGCAGGAGCACCAGTACAGCACCTCTTCCTCACGACGGGTCAGCGACGGCGGGTCCATGGCGACAGGTGTCGGGATGGCGGCGGTATGTGAAGGCATGGTCATTCTCCGGTACGGGATCCGGGAACGCCCCGGCTCGTTTGACGATGAGCAAACGATACGGACGGCCCCGCATGTCAGACCAGTCGCACTCCTTGTAACCAACATGCCTACAAAACTGCTGGACCTCTTCACTCAGAAAGTGGTGATTTAGCGGGCCTTTCGTTCGTCTGATCTCACATTGCCGCCAGACAAAACCCGTTGGAGTCGTACGATGCCGTCACCGCTGTCCCTGCGTTCATCCCTGTACCTGCTTGGTCTTGCCCTTGCCAACGGCGCGACTGCCCAGACCACCGATACCCTCGACCTCGGCCAGGTACTGATTCAGGAACAGGAGCAGGATGACCAGCAGGCCGCGCGGGAACGCCTGAAGGAGGTGCCGGGTGGCACCAACCTGGTGGACATGCAGCGGGTCGCCCAGGGCCGTGTCGCCAGCAACCAGGATGTGCTGGCCTACCAGCCCGGTGTGTTCGCCCAGTCCGCCGGCAACGATGGCATCCGCCTGTCGATCCGCGGCTCCGGCATCAACCGCGCACCAGGTGCCCACGGTTCCGGGACCTACGTGATGTTCGACGGCCTGCCCCTGACCGGCCCCGGCGGTACGCCCTACGAACTGTTCGAGCCACTGTGGCTGAGCCGTGCGGAGGTGCTGCGCGGGGCCAACGGTTTTGACCGCGGCGCCCTGGCCCTGGGCGGCGCCATCGATTACGTGACCCACACCGGCCGAGACGCCGCGCCCCTGCAACTGCGCTACGAACTCGGCAGTCGCGGCTACCAGAAACGCCATATCAGCTCGGGCCAGGTGCTCGGCGACCTGGACTACTACGTTGCCCTCACCGATAGCGAGTACGACGGCTACCAGGACCACAGCAGCGGCAGCAGCAAGGGCGTTGCGGCGAATGTCGGCTACCGCTTCAACCCGAACCTGGAAACCCGCTTCTACCTGCGCTACCGGGAAACCGAGAACGACCTGGCCGGTCGCCTGACCAAGGAGCAGATCAAGCACCACCCGCGGGATGCCAACCCCGGCTACCTGAGCCGCAACGACAGCCGTCCGCAACCCGGCGCGACCTGGCTGGCGAACAAGACCACCTTCTACCTCGACGATGATTCGCAGCTGGTCGCCGGCCTGGTCTACCACGACTTTCCGATGGATCTGCGCGAAGGTCCGATGCGTCTGAAGGTGGCCTACACCGATGTCAGCGGTACCCTGGATTACCAGCGCCGCCATACCCTGTTCGGTCACGACAGCAAGACCACCATCGGCTGGCGTACTACCAAGCACCTGCCCAATAGCGGTGCTTCGCAGTATTCGCGGGTGAACGATATCGTCGGGGCCAAGACCCGTGACTTTTCCTACCAAGGCTCGGACACCGTCCTGCATATCGGCAATGAACTGGAACTGATCCCCGACCTGTGGCTGACGAGCGGCCTGGCGGCGATCTATACCCGGCGGGAAAGCGATGTGACCTACAGCACGGTCACCTCAGGCCCGGGCGGCAAGGTCAGCATGAACGACTGGGACTACGCCCCGCGTTTGGGCCTGCGCTACGACCTGAGCCCGAGCCTGCAGCTGTACGGCAACATCAGCCGCTCGGTGGAACCGCCACACCCTTGGTCGCTGATCTGGAGTGCGCCGACCCAATACCAGCCGATCGAGCTGAAGAACCAGTCCGCCACCACCCTGGAACTCGGCGCGCGCGGCGACTCCGCCGTGGGCCGCTGGGACCTCACCTGGTATTACTCGGCGCTGCACAACGAACTGCTGATGGTGGAAACCCAGCCGCTGTTCCGCAGCGAAGTCAACGCCAGCCCGACCATCCACCAGGGCATCGAGGCCGGCCTGGAAAGCACGCTCTGGGAACGCGGCGACGTCGGCCGCCTGTCCCTGCGCCAGGCCTATACCTTCAATGACTTCCGCTACCGTGATGACCCGACCTTCGGCGACAACCGCCTGCCGGGCATCCCGATGCACTACTACCAGGGCGAGCTGCGCTTCGACCTGCCCCGCGGCTTCTACGCCGCGCTGAACACCACCATGGCCTCCAAGGTCCAGGTCGACTACGCCAACAGCTACGACGCCGACGCCTATGCGATCCTCGGCGCCTCCTTCGGCTACAACGCGCCGAAGGGCGACTGGCAGACCTGGATCGACCTGCGCAACCTGACCAACAAGCGCTACGCCGCCATCGTCGTGCCGGGCTACAACGACAACGGCGCGGACGTGGCGCGCTCGGTGCCGGGGGAAGGTTTCGGGGTCTACACCGGGGTGTCCTGGACCTTCCGCTGATCGCTGCGGCACACGGCCTCAAGGCGGCAATTGCACCTGGGGCCGGGTGCTGGTGAAGATCCCCCAACTGGACACGAACAGCGCCGCGATCAACGGTCCGATAACGAAGCCGTTGAGGCCGAACACCGCCAGACCGCCGAGGGTCGAGACCAGGATCAGGTAATCCGGCAGGCGCGTGTCCTTGCCCACCAGCAACGGGCGCAGCAGGTTGTCCACCAGGCCGATCACGCAGACGCCGAACACCGTCAGTACCACGCCCTGCCAGATCGCGCCGCTGAACAGGAAATACACCGCCACCGGACCCCAGACGATCCCCGCCCCCACTGCCGGCAGCAGCGACAGGAACGCCATCAGCACCGCCCACAGCAACGGGCTCGGCACATCCAGCACCCAGAAGATCAGGCCGCCCAGCGCGCCCTGGGCGATCGCCACCAGCAGGTTGCCCTTCACCGTGGCCCGCACCACCCGATTGAACTTCAGTTGCAGCCGGCGCTTCTGCTGCTCGGCCAGGGGGACGGCCTGGCGAATGCGCCGCACCAGTTCCGGACCGTCGCGCAGGAAGAAGAACAGCAGGTAGAGCATCACCCCGAGACTCACCAACAGGTCGAAGGTGCTCTGACCGAAGCTGTAGGCCTGGCTGGCAAAGAACTGACTGCCCTCCACCGCGCCCTTGGTGACCTTGTCGCGCAGGCCTTCCAGATCACCGATGCCCAGGCGCTCCAGGCCATGCTGGATGATTGGCGGCAGCACATCCTTGAAACGCTCGATATAGCCGGCGATATCCAGGTCGCCGCTTTCGATGCGCTTGTAGATCAGGCTGCCCTCCTGGACCAGCAGGCCGCTGACGATGATCACCGGCAACACCACGATCAGCAGGCAGGTCAGCAGGGTCAGCCCGGCCGCCAGGCCGCGGCGCTGGTTCAGGCGCAGCAGCAGGCGGCGCTGCATCGGTGCGAACAGCACACCGAGGATGACGGCCCAGAACACCGCGCCGTAGTACGGCAGGAGGATCCAGCCAAAGGCCACTGTCACCAGGACCAGCAACCCGATGAGGGTCTTTTTCTGCAATGCGGTTTCGCTCATTTCAGCCCTTTTTATCCGGCGTTGCTGACGGCCTCATCGCTGGCAAGCCAGCTCCCACAGGATTAGTGTCGCCGCAGACACTGTGGGAGCTGGCTTGCCAGCGATGAAGCCAGCAGCAACGACACCCATGTCATGGTCAATACAACGCTAACCATTAGTGCTGTGCGTCACGCAGAAAGTGCCATTGCTCCAGATCAATAAATCGCTGCCCGCCCTGCCGTAGCATCCCCGCCTTTTGCCCAAGTGCCCCGACCATGACCAAACCCGAACTGCTCGCCCCCGCCGGCACCCTGAAGAACATGCGCTACGCCTTCGCCTACGGCGCCGACGCGGTCTACGCCGGGCAGCCGCGCTACAGCCTGCGGGTGCGCAACAACGAGTTCGACCACGCCAACCTGGCCCTCGGCATCAAGGAAGCCCAGGCCCAGGGCAAACGCTTCTACGTGGTGGTCAACATCGCCCCGCACAACGCCAAGCTGAAAACCTTCCTCAAGGACCTGGAGCCGGTGATCGCCATGGCTCCGGATGCGCTGATCATGTCCGATCCCGGCCTGATCATGCTGGTGCGCCAGCATTTCCCGCAGATGCCGATCCACCTGTCGGTACAGGCCAATACGGTGAACTGGGCCAGCGTGATGTTCTGGAAGAGCCTGGGCCTGACCCGGGTGATCCTGTCCCGCGAGCTGTCCCTGGAGGAGATCGAGGAGATCCGCCGCCAGGTGCCGGACATGGAGCTGGAAGTCTTCGTCCATGGCGCGCTGTGCATGGCCTACTCCGGACGCTGCCTGCTATCCGGCTACCTCAATCGCCGCGACGCCAACCAGGGCAGCTGCACCAACGCCTGCCGCTGGAAATACAGCGCCAGCGAGGCGACCGAGAACGAAACCGGCGAGATCGTGCGCAGCTTCGAGCCGGAGCCGACCCTGGGCATCGGCGCCCCCACCGAGCAGGTGTTCCTGTTGCAGGAAAGCAATCGCCCCGACGAAGACATGCCGGCCTTCGAAGACGAGCACGGCACCTACATCATGAACGCCAAGGACCTGCGCGCGGTGCAGCACGTCGAGCGCCTGGCCGGGATGGGCGTGCATTCGCTGAAGATCGAGGGGCGGACCAAGTCGCACTTCTACTGCGCGCGGACCACCCAGGTGTACCGCCAGGCCATCGACGACGCGGCGGCCGGTCGCGACTTCGACCGCTCGCTGATGCTCGACCTGGAATCCCTGGCCCAGCGCGGCTACACCGAGGGTTTCCTGCGCCGCCATGTGCACGACGAGTACCAGAACTACCAGCGCGGCAATTCGGTGTCGGACCGCCAGCAGTTCGTTGGCGAGCTGACCGGCGAGCGGGTCGACGGGCTGGCGGAGGTCCAGGTGAAGAACCGTTTCGCGATTGGCGATCATCTGGAATTGATGACCCCGGGCGGCAACTTCCATTTCGACCTGACCCAGTTGCGCGATCGCCAGGGCAAGCCGCTGGAGGTCGCGCCCGGGGACGGCCATGTGGTCTACCTGCCCGTACCCGAGCAGGCAGACCTGGCCTACGGCCTGCTGATGCGCGACGTCAACGGCTGACGGAAGCCGACGCCGGCAAAGGCTCGCGGATCACCTGGGAGCGGTACTGCGGATCGGCCTTGATCTGCGCCTCGGTGAACGGCGTCGGGTGCCATTCCTTGGCCGAGAAGGCGCGGGTCTGGTCGCTGCCGTGGGGCGACGCGGCCTCGCTGGACTGGGAGAACACCAGCAGGCCCTCGGCCTTCGGACCCTGGTCGTCGAAGGTCACCAGTTGCAGGTAGCTGGTGCCGCTGACCACCCGGCGCTTGCCCGGCGCCGCGTCGACGCTCTGGATCGCGTTGTAGACCCCGAGATTGGCCGGACCACCGTGAATCGGCGTGCCATCCGCCGCCTGCTGGATCTGGCCCCAGCGCAGCGAGTCGTCGGCCCCGGCCACCCGTGCCGCCGAAGCCAGTGCCGCCTCGCGCAGCATCTTCGCCACGGCGGCACGTTCCCAGGCCAGGCCGCGCGGGGTGTACAGCGGGTCGGCGGGATTGAAGGCCACCCGCCAGAAACCGCCCTTCTCCTGCAGCGTCTGGACGATGATCTGGAAATGCACCAGGCCCAGGCCGCTGTCCAGATTGGCGTGACCGTCCCATTTGCCCAAGGCGTCGCACACGGCTTTCAGGCGGGCATCATCGCCAACCCCGGCGCACCACTTGAGCAGGTCCGGCAGCAGCACGTCAGCCAGATAGACCTGGTCGCCCATCACCATCTGCTTCAGGTCCTCGGCCGCCAGCTTGCCCGGCTGCTCCAGGCGGGTCAGAGCAAAGCGTGCACGTGGGCCGAGGGGGATTCCGTCGCGACTGATCAAGGGCGAGAAGCCGGTCAGCGGCTGCGCCGGGTTGACCAGCCAGGCCGTGTCGTTGGCGTGCTGGACAAAGTCCTCACGACTCAACTGCGGCTGCATCTGCGCCGGGAAGATGCCCGGCTGCACGGCGCGCGGATCGACCTTCCAGTCGCAGGCGCTGCGCGAGCCGTCGAGGACGATGGTTTCCAGGCCGACCTTGGGGTCGCTGCAACGGCCCAGCAACTCGGCATCGACGTAGGGCACCACGGACTGGTTCAGGTACAGGGCCTGGCCACTGGCATCGGTGGCCAGGGTGTTGACCCAGGGGATGCCCTGCAACTGCTGCACCGAGGCCTGCAGCGCGGCCAGGCTGTCGGCCTGGTTGAGGGCATGCCACTGCTGCAATACACGGGTGTTGCCGAGGTTGGCGTCCTGCACGCTGAAGGCGACGCTCGACGTCCAGTCCAGACGCCCAGGCCACTGCACCACCGGACCGAAACGGGTGCTGAACAGCTCGCGGCTGATCTCGCGCAATTGCCCGTTGTCGTCCTTGACCGTGACCTTGAGTTGCTGGCGGTCCATCGGCAACGACTGGCCGTCGAACAGGTAGCGGGTCGGGTCCTTGGGGTCCAGTTGCAGGCGATGCAGGGTGAAATGCCGCGAGGCATCCACGGTGTGGGTCCAGGCCAGGTGGCGGTTGAAACCGATATTCACCACCGGCAGGCCCGGCAGCGCCGCGCCCATCACATCGAGCTGGCCGGGAATGGTCAGGTGCATCTGGTAGAAGCGCATGCCGCCATTCCAGGGGAAATGCGGGTTGGCCAGAAGCATCCCGCGCCCGGAGGCCGAGCGCTCGCTGCCCAGGGCCACGGCGTTGCTGCCACGCTCAAGGGCAAAGCGCTGCTGGTTTTCCAGGGCGATGCGGAAGTCCTGCGGGTCATGCCGGGCGACCACATTCGGCGGCGTGGCCCCGGCCACGGCGTCGGCAAACTGGCCGACCCCGCCCTCCACCAGCAAACGGCGGGTCAGCTTGACCAGATCGAAGGCGGTGATCGGCCGTAGCCATTCGGCTTGCTGGCACTCGGCGGGCAATCCTTGTTCGCGGCGCTCGGCCAGGGCGCGGTTGAACCCTTGGGCATAACCTTCCAGCAGCGCCTGGATCGGCGCCGGCTGGGCCTGCCAGAAGGCGGAAACCGCCTGCGGCGTGTTCAACCAGGTGAAGAACAGGTCGCTGGCGAGGTTCTTGCGCTGCTCCAGGGTGCGCTGCTGCGGCCCGAAGTAGCGCGAGCGCTGGCCGTTGACCGTGACCACTTCATTGGCCAGCAGGCACAGGTTGTCCTGGCCGTAGACATAGCCGATGCCATAGCCGATGCCACGGTCGTCGCGGGCGAGGATATGCGGCACGCCGAAGCTGGTGCGACGGATCTCGGCGGAAATTTCCCCGGGATTGTCCCGGGCCTGGGCACACAGGCCGACACCGGCCAGCAGCATGGCCAGGCAGAGTTTGCTGGGAGAAGAAATGGCGATCACTGGAACTCCTGCCGGATCAGGATATTGAGGGCATCCTGAAAGAACGAAGTTCAGATGAAAAATTTACGGTAAAGGGGTGGCTGCTTCGTTACAGGTAGGAAGACGGATTTTTTTTCCGCGAAAGTTGCAGATTTGTCGTTCTCATTCGTCTTATAGATTGGGAGCGTCATTTGAACGCAGGACAGACAAGCTCTGGAAAGGGAGTTTTTCATATGTACAACCAGCAACCGCAACCACCCCAGCCACTTCGCTACAGACGAAAGATGAACGCCACACTACAGGTCAAGAACGAGTCCCCGGAAACCGAGGAACGCGCCGGCAATGAACAGATCCGCGAATTGCTGCGGGTATTCGGCCTGCGCACCAGCCTGATCCGCCTCAAGGTGATCGACGCCTTGCACATGGCCGATCGCGAGGGACGCGCCATTGGCGTGCGGGGCATCCACAGCCAACTGGAGAAACTCGATATCCCGCTGTCATTCCTCAGTGTGCGCGAAGTGCTCAAGCGCCTTTGCGTCGAAGGCGTGATCAACATGGGCAGCGACAAATGCTACAGCCTCAACCCGCAGGCCCGCGCCGTACTGGAACAGGCACCGTCACGTTGAGCGACCGGCCGGCGATCCGCCGGCCGCCCTGTTCATCCCCGTCAGGGTTTGACCTTGCGCCGCAGAATCCCGTTGATGACCACGAAAACCACCGCCAGGCCCATGGCGATGTACTGGAACATCTGCTCGGTGATCACACCCTGCTTCTGCAGCCACGACAGGCCCAGCATGGCGGCCAGCAAGACCAGGGTCATCAGGATCGAGTATTTCAGGCGTTGCCCTTGAGTCATTGGAAAATCCTTGCGACAGCGATGGTAAAGGCCGATAACTGGCCGGGCGCCATGATACATCGCAGCCCTTCGCCAGAGGATGTTTTCCCGGTTTTTTCGTCCAACGGCAGCTGAAACCATGCACGGCTCCGGGCCCAGGCCCATTCTCAGCGAGCCCTCGATGCCATGTCCTTGCGTATCCTCCTCGGCAGCCTCGCGCTGTCCACCTCCCTCGGCGCCCAGGCGCTGGAAACCGAAAAGCGCAGTCAGGCCGAACTGATCGCCCTGGCCTCCACCCTTGCCCAGCACGCCGGCAGCAGCCAGTGGCAGCAGCTTTGGCAGCGCAGCCGCGAGGCGGGGCATCTGTCCCCGGGGAACGCCGCGCATTTCACCCTGCCCCAGCCACGCATCGATGAACTGACCCGCGCCACCCTGGCCAATCCGCAGTCCGCCCACGCCGAAAAGGCCACCCGCGTGCGCTACCGGCGCGACTTCCAGCCGCTGGTGCTCGGCAATGACAACGGTCGCCCACTCGGCGCCCTGTGCCTGTCGGTCGACTGGCGCACCCTGCCGGAGCGGATCGACGGCAACCCAGCACCGTGGATGGGTCAGGTCAGCCTGCTGCTCAGCCAACCTTGCCCTTGAGTCAGCCTTGACCAACCACGCGCCCGTCAAATCGGAGGGCGCGTGGAAAAACAAGGGCTGAAGGTACGTCAGAGACTTTCTGCCTACTTTGCGTGACTACAAAACTTACAGCGCTTTGACCTCCGGGCTACCGCTCCTGACCTGCTTGCTGCCTAGCGACCACTCTACGGCTGGTCGAGAATCGGTCCCACGCCACCTGGCCAGCCCAGTGCCCGCTACCCATCCCGCACAGCGCTCAAGCCTCGCCTGGCCCATACAGCGACCCTTTTGCTCACGCTAGAAAAACAAGGAAGTCACCATGCAACCATGTGACCTGAAGCGAATAGACATCGAGCAGCTCCCTCAGTCCCTGCAGATGCTCATCGAGTGCATCGGCATCGAACACGCCTACCGCCTGACCCACATCTACGGCGGGCGTCCCAAATACATCCCCAAGCATCGCGAACGCACGTCGCTGGCCGAGATCCTCCCGGCCGACGCCCTGGAAGCCCTGATCAAGCGCTATGCCGGCATGGCCCTGGAAATTCCCAAGTGCGACCACTTCAACCGCCAGTTGCGCAACCAGCAGATCCAGGAGGAAAGCTCCAACGGCCTGTCACGCAGCGTACTGGCCAACAAATACGGCCTGAGCCTGCGCCAGATCGGCAACATCCGTCGCCAGGAGGCGCACTCGCGCTGAAACAACGATGACGGCCCCCCGCCGGAGCCCGTCATCACCGCGCAATCCCGCGCACTCAAGACAAGGAATTCTTGAATGATCGACAAAAGCCTTATTGGCTCGGTAATCAACGCACTGCCTCTGGACCGGATGATTTCCGGTCCTCTGCAAGCCATGATCCAGGCCCAGGTCACCGCCAGCAAAAGCTACGCGGACTTCCTCCTGGGCGTGTGCATCAAGGACGGCAAGGCGGTCTCCATCCAGTTCGACTATGACGAGGCCATCGTCGACCAGCAGGGTGTCTACAAGGGCACCATGTCGCGCAAGATGCATATCCCGCTGCTGGCCGCGATCACTCACCCGAACATCGTGATCGAGGAAGGCACCATCGATTTCGAGCTGACCATCAGCCAGTCTGCCGAAGACACCAGCGAAACCGCCGCATCCGCCGAGTTCGGTGCTTCCCTGGGCTGGGGCCCGTTCAAGGTCGAGGTACGCGGCCAGGTCAGCCACAAGTCGGCACAGACCCGCAAGACCGATACCCGTGCGCGCTACGCCATCAGCACCCGGGTCGCCCGCCAGGATCCGCCGGAAGCCCTGATGCGCGTCATCGACTATCTCACCGAGGCCGCCACCAAGCCCATCACCCTGCCGGACAGCGAGGCGAGCAACCCGGACTCCCCGCCGACCGACAACGCGCTTCCGGATCCCGCCAGCCCGCCCGCCGCCGGTTGAGCGCCCGCCCCATCCGAACCCAGCCTAACGCCCCGCCCGCCATGGGCGGGGCAACCTGTCACTCGATAAGGAACGCCGCCCGTGGACCAGACGCCTCCCAAGGAACCCATCGCCACCAGTGACCTCTGCGATATCACCCGCGGCCTGCAGGAAGCCGCCTCCGCCACCACCGGCCTGATCGCGCAGCAGTACATCAAGCTGTTCGATCAGTTCTTCGATTACGACAGCGAGCAATTGGGCGCGCCAATGAAGGCGAAGATGGTCGAAGTGGCCATGGATGACCGGCACACCCTGAAGATCCCGCTGATTGCCCTGGTGGCGCCAAGGGGCCTGGCGCTGGAACGGATGCAGGTGGACCTGTCGGTGAAGATCCAGAACACCCGCCCCGCCGCCGGCCAGTGCAGCGATTCCGCGCACCAGCGCTTCTTCGTCAAGGTCGGCCAGCAGAACCGCCGTCAAGGCGAGGCGCGCGATCCGGACGAAGTGCAGATCCGCATGCAGTTCCAGGCCTGCGAGCCGCCCGAGGCGCTGAACCGGCTGATCGAGGAATACACCAACCTGATCTCGCCACTGCGCGGCCCCACCCCACCTGACGTAACGCCTCCCTCCGGCAACGAATTCATCGACGCCGCCACCGTACGCTGACTCAGAAATCCCGCTTGTAGAACAGATCCAGGGAGCTGGCCACGCCGCTGGCCGCTTCCAGGTACAGGCGCTTGCTCAGCAGATAGCGCAAGGCGATGGTATTGGCCGGCTCGAACACCCCCACGCCATAGCGCAGGCTCAGTTTCTCGGTCAGGTTGCCACTGGCCACCACCGCAGTGCTCTGCCCGCTGCCTTCGGTATCCAGCTGGAAGTCGTCGATACCCAGGCTCGACGCCAGGCTGCCGGTGATCCCCGCACTGCCCGCCAGCCCCAGGCCCAGCGCCGCCTGCGCCAGCATGTTGTTGTCTTCGCCAGTGGTACTCAGCGGACGCCCAAGTACCAGGTAGGACAGCGCCTGCTCCTGGCTCATCGCCGGCTCGGAGAACACCGTGGTCGTCGGTTGCTCGGCGCTGCCGGTAAGGCGGATGCCGGCGGTGACGTCATCGGTCTTGCGGATCGCTTCGATATCCAGGTACGGCTGGTCGATGGGGCCGGCGAACATCAGGCGTGCGCGGCGGATGGTCAGGCGCTGACCGTAGGCACGGTAACGACCATCGGCCAGGCTGAGCTCGCCACGGGTATCGAGGTTGTCACCGATATGCACATGGCCGAGCAGATTGGCGGTCAGGCCAAAACCGCTGAAGGCCAGCTTGTCCTGGCCGACCTGGACGTCGATGTCCATGGCCACCTGCATCGGCGCTTTACCCTCCTCGGTCTGGTGCCCGACGATCACCGTGTCGTCGGAGACCTTGACCGTCGACGGCGGCAGCTCGCGCACGGTGATGCTGCCTTTCGGTACCAGCACCTTGCCGCTGACCGCCAGGCGCTCGCCCTGCAGGCTGATCTTCAGATCCGGTGCCACCTCCAGCGCGGCATAGGGCTCGACGTTGACCGGCAAGCGCTGACCCTGCAACGCCAGGTCCACCGCCAGCGCCTGACCCCAGCCGATCTGGCCGCTCAGCCGGCCCTGGCCCTGCTCGCCGCTTTTCCAGTCGCCATTCAACTGCACCTGCTCGCCGGCGATCAGCGCGCGCACCGTCAGGTCACGCAGGCCGATGGGCAGCTCGGCCCCCGCCACCTCGCCGCCCGACAGCACCAGGCTGCCATTCACCTGCGGCGCCAGCAGGGTGCCGGAGATGCGGCCATTGCCATTCAACTGTCCGGCCAGGCGCTCGACCATGGGTACGAAGGGGCGCGCCACCGCCAGGTCCAGGCCGCTCAGGTTGAAATCGCCGCTGACCGGCTTGTTGCGCGCCAGTGGATCGATCCTCGCGTTGAGGCTCAGTTCGCCCAGGCGACCGCCACGGAAGTCCACGCGGGTATCGACCCGGCGCGGGCCCAGGGTGCTATCCAGGCGCAGGGCCTGGTAGGGGAAATCGATCCATTGGCCCTTCTCGCGAATACGCAAGGTGCCGCCACTGGCATCCACCTGCACCGTGCCCTTGGGGCCGCTGGCCGGCAGGTCGAGGTTGATATCGGCGTTGAGCTGCCCCTGCCAGGCGAAGTCCTTCGGCAGCCATTGCGCCAGGCTGTCCAGTGGGAACTGCTTGAGGTGATAGCGAATCCGCGGCTCCGGCGCCAGGCGTTGCGGATCTCCGCACAGGCTGGCCGGGCCGGAGCGCCAGCAATGGGCGCCGAAGTCGATCTGGCCGTTGGCCAGGCGCTGCAGGGTGGCCGGCGCCTGCAAGCGCCAGTCCTGGCCGCCGGCCTGGATCTCACCCTTGGCCAGGCGTCCGCGCCAGTCGCCCTTGTTCTGGTCCAGTTGCCCGTCCAGGCCGAGGTCGAGCTTGAGTTGCGGGCCATCCAGGGCAAGTTGCAACTGCTGCTGGCGGATATCGCCCTGGCCTTTGGCGGTCAACGTGCCCAGAGCGGTTTCACCGGCACGGATGCCGCTGGCGCTCAGTTCGATCAGGGCTTTCTGCGCGCCATCGAGACGCGCATCGAGACTCAGGTTTTGCAGACGGTTTTCCCCCTGGGCCAGTTGCGTACCTTGCAGTTTCAACTGGCCTTGCGGCGCCTTGAGGGTGCCGGAAACATCCACCCGGCCCTTGACCTGCCCTTGCAGTTGCGGCCAGAGCTGGCCGAGGCGCGTCAGGTTCAGGTCGATCTGCCCGGCCAGGCGCTGTTGCAGGCTGCCGCTGCCGTTGATCTGGTTGTCCCCCAGGCGCACCTGCAAGGTGCCCAGGGTCCACTGCTCGCCGGCCCCTTCGGCCTTGAGTTGCAAGACTGCCGGCTGCCCACGCAGGCGCCCCTTGAGATCGAGGTCGGCGTTCAACGACAGCTTTTCGTTCTTCAGTTCGCCCTTGCTGCGCAGCGCACCGGCCAGGGTCCCGGGCATTTCCTTGAGCCAGTAGGCCGGATCGAGATTGGCCAGGTCCAGTGCCGCGTCCCAGGCCACGCCATCGGCGAACGCCACGCTGACACTACCGCCGGCCTTGCCCTGCCCCGCCTCCAGCACCAACTGCGGCAGGCTGATCTGCCCCAGGTCACCCTTGAACGGGCTGGCCAGCTTGAAAGCGCCGGCGGGACCATCGAGATCGCCACTGAAATCCCCCTGGTAGTTGCCATCGCGGTACTGCACCTGGGCCTTGAGGCGGTGCAGTACCACCTGCGGTGCCTCTTCCAGCGGATACAGGCGCAACCAGGGGAAATCCTGCCAGTCGAGGGTGGCCGTAGCGGTCAGGGCTTGTTCCCAATTGGCGCTGGCGGTCAGTGCCAGGCGCTGCTCAGGCGTGGCGGTCAGGTCCAGACCCGCCACCTCGGCGCCCTTGGCGTCGACCCGGCCACGCAGGGCCAGGGCGATCGGGCCGTCCTGCGCGGCAAGATTACCGGCACCGACCAACTGGTAGCCGGACTTGAGGTCGCCGTGGGCGGTGAGTTCGAACTGCTGGAACAACAGGGTGTCCGGCAGGCTGGCAGCGGCCTTGAAGTCACTGGCGCTCAGATGGATCTGTGCCGGCAGGTTGTCCGCCAGCGGCTGCAACTGACCGCTCAAGCGACCTTGCAGGTAACCGCTGCTGTCAGCCTGTAGATCGAGGCTCTTCTGCAGATCACCCTTCACCTGCAACGCCAGTTGCCAGGCCTGGCCATCCACCGGCGGCAGTTGCACCTGCCCTTCGGCCTGCAATGGCCAGTCGCCGCTGGGTTGCAGCAGGCCTTGCAGGGTCAGGTGCAGGTCTTCGCGCTTGAGATCGAGGCTGTCAATCTTCAGGCCCTCGCGGGTCCAGTGGGCAGCCAGGGTCAGGCCACTCAGTTGCTCCGCGCCATCCAGGCGCAGAAGGCCGACCTGTACTTCACCCAGTTCGATGGCCAGCGGCAGGTCGAGGTCCGGCAGCTTCAGCGGACCGCTGTCCGGGTCGGTTTCGGTCGGGGCGAAGGCCAGGTCGATCTGCGCGGCATGCAGCTTGTCCACGCACAGGGTGCGGCGCAGCAAGCAGCCCGGGGTCCATTCCAGCAGCGGCGCGGTCAGCTCGACACGATCCCCGCCGGATTGCCAGACCAGCTTTTCAGCCTGCCAGAGACCGGCCAGGCGTCCCTGGAAACCCTCCACCTGCAAACCGGGCACCAGGCCCAGGGCCCAACGGCTGCCGGCCTGCGTGCCCAGTACCAGGCCCACGGCGAGGACCAGCACGACCACCACGGCGAACAGGCTGATCGCACTCCATTTCGCTACCCGTTTCACAGTTCCGGTCCCATCGAGAAGTGCAGTCGAATCCCGCCGTCATCATCCAGCGCCTTGGCCAGGTCGAGGCGCAACGGACCCACCGGGGAAATCCAGCGCACGCCGAAGCCGACGCCGGTCTTGAGGCTGGGCAGTTCGAGATTGTTGAAGGAGTTGCCCTGGTCGACGAAGGTCGCCACCCGCCATTTGTCGGCCACCTGGTACTGGTACTCGGCGCTGGCCGCGACCATGTAGCGGCCACCGATGCGGTCGCCATCGCTGTTGGTCGGCGACAGGGTCTGGTAGTCGTAGCCGCGCACGCTCTGGTCGCCACCGGCGAAGAAGCGCAGCGACGGCGGGATGGATTTGTAGCCGTTGGTGGCGCTGCCGCCGAACTGGGCACGGGCGAGGAAACGGTGCTTGTCGGCCAGGGTGGTCAGGCCCTTCACCAGTACCGTGCCGTTGAGCAGGTTGGTGTCCGACAGCAGCCCTTCCTTGGCCACCCGCGCGTCGAATTGCAGGCGGTAACCGTTGTGCGGGTCGATGCGATTGTCGCTGCGCAGGTAGCTGTAGCTGACCCCCGGCATCAGCAGGGTGCTCAGCCCGGAGTCATCGCCCAGGCGATATTCCTCGCGTTGCCATTTCAGCGACAGCACCCGCTGCCAGCCGCTGGGCAGCTTGCTGTGCCATTCCGGGCCGACGGTAAGCAGCTTGCTCAGGGTGTCGGTGCCGGCGATCTCTTCGTATTGATAGCCGCCGGCGTAGCGCAGCTTGTCGGTCAGCGGCGGATCGAGGGGCACGTCGTACCACAGGCCGATGTTCTGCCGCGGCGCCGACAGTTCGCTTTCAATGCCGTAGCTGTGGCCCTGCGGGTTGACCCAATGGCGGGTCCAGTTGGCCTTGATGCGCGGCCCGACGTCGGTCGAGTAACCCAGGCCGAGGCCCATGGTCCGCGGTTTGCGCGCCTGCACATCGACAGCCACCGGAATGCTCTGGCCGACCGCGGCAGTTGGCGCGGCATCGACCCTGACGCCCTCGAAATAGCCACTGGATTGCAGGGCGTTGTTGAGTTCGGCGATCAGTTCGGAATCGTAGGGGATGCCTTCCTTGAACGGCACCATGCGTTGCAGCAGGTCTTCGTCGAACGGCGAATCGCCGTCGAACTTCACCTTGCCCAGGCTATAGCGCGGACCGCTGTCGTAGACCAGTTCGATATCGGCGACCCCGGCAGCCGGGTCCACCGACAGGCGATTGCGGGTGAAGCGGCCCTTGAAGAAGCCGTAGCGCGAGGCCTGGTTCTGGATCAGCCGCTTGGCGTCCTCGTAGTGACCATGATTGAGCACTTCGCCACTGCGCAGCGCCTTGCTGTCGGGAATGCGAAAGGCCTTGAGCTGGTTGGCGGGGCCGTCGATGCGCACGGTGACATTGCGCAGGTGCACCGGCTCGCCGGGCTCGATGGTCAGGCGCAGGCGCGGGCCCTTGTCGTCGTCGCGCGGTGGCAGCACCTCGCTGTCGATCTGCGCCTGGTAGTAGCCCAGGGCCTGGGCGGCCTTGCGCGCCTGCTCCTCGGCGCCACGGCTGAAGCGCAGCAGCGCCTCTTCGTCGCGCTCGCCGAGGCTTCCGATATAGCCCTCGACATTGGCCTTGAGTGCGGTGTTGGCGGGTTTGATGCGGATAACCAGTTCACTCTGCGCCGCGGCCGCGAGACTGCTGGCCAGGCACAGGATCAAACCCAGGGAAAAGCGTCCTGAATACGTCATGGGAACGGATGCTACCAGAGCGGGATGACGGCTTGCATGCCGAAAACCGTCTGGCTCAGGCCCTGGCCCGGTCGATCCTCTGCGGTGCGGGGTGAAAGAACACATGCTCGCGGATCGGCCCGACGGCCACTTCGCCGATCTCCAGGTAGCCCTGGCGGCGGTAGAACGCCAGGTAATGTTCGTTGCCGGTATCCAGCACCACGCCGCGGGAACTTTCGTCCTCGGCGCACCAGTCATGCACCGCCGCCAGCAGTTGCTCGCCGTAGTGCTGGCCCTGGAACTGCGGGTGGATGCCCAGCAGCGGCAGGATATGCACGGCGTCGCCCGGCAGGCAGGCGAGGAACGCGGCGCGGTACTCGAGATAGCGCCGGGTGCAGCGGAAACCGGCGGACAGCACCATGCGCATGCGCCAGGCCCAGCTCTCGGTCACGCCCAGGCGGCGTACCGGTGGGGAGATCAGGGCGATACCGATCAGGCGGTCGTCCACCAGCAGGCCGATGGCGGGCAGGTCCTGGAGAAAATGCTGACGCACCCGCTCGCGGACCAGGGCCCGGACCCGCTGGTCGAAGCCCGGGCGTTCGGCTTCGAACAGATAGCCGTAGGTGGGCTCGTGGCGGTAGGCGTGATACAGCAGCGAACGGGCCTCGCGGCTATAGCCGCCGTCGAGCAAGCGCACTTCGGCGGGTGCGGGGGTCGATTCGGGCATGGTCGCGGGTCTCCTGATGGCGGTTGGGCATGGCCTTTTGAGGGGTGGGTTGCGCCAACGTTCCTTCCTGATGGGGTGGGAGTATAGAAGGGGAATCAGGGAGGCAGGTGGTGAAAGGTCGGGCCTCATCGCTGCATGAATATCTACACATTTTCTCGGACTGATCTGTCGAAGCTGGTGGCCTCATCGCTGGCAATGCCAGCTCCCACAGGTTTCCATGTCGGACCTGGATCATGCGGCTGACCGGAAACCTGTGGGAGCCGGCGTTGCCGGCGATGGGGACCTCAAGAACATCACAGGACGCCCAGGACTGGCCCACAAGCCGACAGTCAGCTAGCATCCTGCCTTTTCCTCAGGATTGTCCTTCCCATGAAGATCGTCTCGTTCAACATCAACGGCCTGCGCGCCCGGCCGCATCAATTGGCGGCGTTGATCGACAAGCACCAGCCGGATGTGATCGGCCTGCAGGAAACCAAGGTCTCCGACGATCAGTTCCCGCTGGCCGACGTCCAGGCCCTCGGCTACCACGTGCATTACCACGGGCAGAAAGGCCATTACGGCGTCGCCCTGCTTTCGCGCAAGGAGCCGCTGAGCCTGGTGAAGGGCTTTTCCACCGACGAGGAAGACGCCCAGCGCCGCTTTATCTGGGGCACCTTCGCCGATGACCAGGGCAACCCGGTGACCATCATGAACGGCTATTTCCCCCAGGGCGAAAGCCGCGACCACCCGACCAAGTTCCCGGCCAAGCAGCGCTTCTACGCCGACCTGCAGACCCTGCTGGAAAGCGAGTTCAAGAACGACCAGCCGCTGATCGTCATGGGCGACGTGAACATTTCCCCGGAAGACTGCGATATCGGCATCGGCGCCGACAACGCCAAGCGCTGGCTGAAGACCGGCAAGTGCAGCTTCCTGCCGGAAGAGCGCGAGTGGATGGCCAGGCTGAAGGGCTGGGGCCTGACCGACAGCTTCCGCCACCTGCACCCGGAAGTGGTCGACCAGTTCAGCTGGTTCGACTACCGCAGCCGCGGTTTCGAGGACGAGCCCAAGCGCGGCCTGCGCATCGACCTGATCATGACCTCCGATGCTCTGCTGCCACGGGTCAAGGCGGCCGGGGTCGACTATGAACTGCGGGGTATGGAAAAGCCTTCGGACCATGCGCCGATCTGGCTGGAATTGAGCTGACAACACAAACCTTGTGGGAGCTGGCTTGCCAGCGATAGGGCCAGCAGAAACAGCGATGTCGCATGATCTGGCCTCATCGCTGGCAAGCCAGCTCCCACAAGGATCTGCGCCACATCCGTCATTTTTATTTCATCTTTCTGTCTTAATCTGCCGCCACCTTCGTCCATTCGAGAGTGCCCGCCGGCAATGATCCGCCCCTGTACCCTGCTGCTCATCCTGCTCACACCCCTGGCGCTGGCCGATACCCTGCGCATCCAGGGTTCCAACACCATCGGCGCAACCCTGGCCCCGGCCTTGGTGCGCGGGCTGCTGGAAAGCCGGGGCATCGGGGCGATCCATAGCGAGCCAGGCGACCAGGCCAACGAGGTGCGCATCAGCGCCGGCGATATCCAGGTGGACATCGCCGCCCACGGCAGCAGCACCGGATTCGCCGCACTCAAGGCTGGCAACGCCGACCTCGCCGCCGCCTCGCGGCAAATCAAGGACAGCGAAAGAACCGAGCTCCAGGCCCTGGGCGACTTGACCAGCGCCGACGCCGAGCAGGTGATCGGCCTGGACGGGGTCGCCGTACTGGTGCACCCGGACAACCCCCTGCCGCAACTGACCATCGAGCAACTGGCGAAGATCTTTTCCGGCCAGGTCAGCACCTGGGAACAGCTCGGCGTCGGCGGCGGGGCCATCAATCTGTATGCCCGCGACGACCGCTCCGGCACCTGGGAAACCTTCAAGAGCCTGGTGCTCGACCCGCATCACCAGCCCCTGGCCGACAACACCCGACGCTTCGAGTCCGGCGAGGAACTGAGCGCAGCCGTGCGCAACGACCGCCAGGCCATCGGTTTCAGCAGCCTGAGCACCGTGCATGGTGCGCGGGTCCTGGCCATCGCCGACGGTGCCTCGCGGCCCATGCTGCCGAGCCCCGAGCAGATCGCCAGCGAGGACTATCCGCTGTCGCGCCGCCTGTATTTCTACCTGCCGCCCTCCTCCGGCAATCCCCTCGCCCACGCCCTGCTCGACTTCACCCAAAGCCCGCGCGGCCAGGCCATCGTCGCCAGCAATGGCTTCATCGACCAGCGCGTACGCACCATCGATGAAGCGCCCCAGGCGGACATGCCACCGAGCTATCGCCAGTTGTCCAGCGAGGCGCGGCGCCTGTCGCTCAACTTCCGTTTCCAGGAAGGCAGCGCAACCCTGGACAACAAGGCCCTGCGCGATATCCGGCGCCTGGTCGATTACCTCAGGCAGACCCGCAAGCTCGACGGCAAGCTGGTGCTGGTGGGCTTCGGTGACGCCAAGGACGACGCCCGACGGGCCGACCTGCTGTCGCGACTGCGAGCCATGGCAGTGCGCCGCGAGCTGGCCAGGGAGGGCGTGACCCTGCGCGAAGTGCTCGGCCTCGGCGCCGAGCTGCCGGTGGCGGCCAATACCGATACCCAGGGGCGGATTCGCAATCGCCGGGTCGAAGCCTGGGTGTACTGAAGGAAATTTCGCTTCACGCTGTAAGACTTTGTAACGCTCTCCCCCCAGCCCCGTGCCATTCGCCGACTAGGCTGAATCTTGTGACGCCGGGCCCCTCTGACGGTCATTCGACCGCCATGTCGGAGTCACTTCCACGACATTGGGAGGGGCTCATGACAGCTCTGCATGATTTCATCAATGCCGAATTCCTCGGCACCAGCAGCCTGCTCTGGCTGGCTTTCGTCACCATCGTCATCGCCCTGCTGGTCTTCGACCTCGGGGTGCTGCACCGCGACCAGCGCGAAATCGAAATGCGCGAAAGCCTGCTGCTGTATGCCGGCTACTTCAGCGTCGGCCTGATGTTCGGCGGCTGGATCTGGTACGAACTCGGCGCGCAAAGCGCCCTGGAGTTCTACACCGGTTTGCTGGTGGAACAGTCGCTGTCGATGGACAACGTCTTCGTCATGGCGATGATCTTCGGCTTCTTCGGCATTCCCCGGCGCTACCAGCACCGCGTGCTGTTCTGGGGGATTCTCGGCGTGGTGGTGCTGCGGGCGATCATGATCGGCGTCGGCAGCGCGCTGGTGAAGGAGTTCGACTGGATCCTCTATGTGTTCGGCGCCTTCCTGCTGATCACCGGGGTGAAGATGCTGTTCAGCCGCGAGGACGCCCATCCGGACCTGGCCAACAATCCGCTGATCCGCTTTATCAAGAAGCATGTGCGGGTCACCGACCGCCTGCACGACGCGCATTTCTTCGTGCGTCTGACGCCGCCGGGCGGGTCGAAGGCGATTCTCTATGCCACGCCGCTGTTCCTGGCCCTGGTGCTGATCGAACTGGCCGACCTGGTGTTCGCCGTGGACAGCGTGCCGGCGATCTTCTCCATCACCCAGGACCCGTTCATCGTCTACACGTCGAACATCTTCGCCATCCTTGGGCTACGGGCGCTGTACTTCGCCCTGGCGGCGCTGATGCATCGTTTCGTCTACCTGAAATACGCGCTGGCGCTGGTGCTGATCTTCATTGGCGGGAAAATCTTCCTGCACGGCTTCATCGGCAAGATCCCGGCGCTGGTGTCGCTGGGGGTGACCTTCGGTTTGTTGGTGGGTGGGGTGGTGTTGTCGCTGTTCAAGACCCGGGATGAAAAAGTACCGCAGAAAGAAAGCTGATCACCGAACCTGTGGGAGCTGGCTTGTCGGGGCGCCGAACCGCAGCGATTGCAATAGTGAATTCACCACAGCAATCGCTGGCAAGCCAGCTCCCACAGGGATTGCTACAAGCCTAGGTATCAATGGCCGCTACGCAGCATCTCCTTCGGCACATACTTGCCGATCTCGTACTTGCCGATCGCCGCCCGGTGCACCTCATCCGGGCCATCGGCCAGGCGCAGGGTGCGCTGCATGGCGTACATGTAGGCCAGCGGGAAGTCCCCGGAAACACCGGCGCCGCCATGGATCTGGATCGCCCGGTCGATCACCTTCAGCGCTACGTTGGGCGCGACCACCTTGATCTGGGCGATTTCGCTGCGGGCAATCTTGTTGCCCACGGTGTCCATCATGAACGCCGCCTTCAGGGTCAGCAGCCGGGCCATGTCGATCTCCATGCGCGAATCGGCGATCTTGTCGATATTGCCGCCCAGGCGTGCCAGCGGCCGGCCGAAGGCGGTGCGCTCGACCGAACGCTTGCACATCAATTCCAGCGCCCGCTCGGCCATGCCGATGGAGCGCATGCAGTGGTGGATCCGGCCAGGGCCGAGGCGCCCCTGGGCGATCTCAAAGCCGCGGCCCTCGCCGAGGATCACGTTCTCGTAAGGCACCCGCACATTCTCGAACAGCACCTCGGCATGGCCGTGGGGGGCATCGTCGTAACCGAACACCGGCAATGGGCGGACGATCTTCACCCCGGGGGCATCGGTGGGCACGAGGATCATCGAATGCTGCTGGTGCCGCGGGTTGTCCGGGTTGCTCAGGCCCATGAAGATCATCACCTTGCAGCGCGGGTCGCAGGCACCGGAGGTCCACCACTTGCGCCCGTTGATCACCCACTCGTCGCCGTCACGCTCGGCACGGGCGGCCATGTTGGTGGCGTCGGACGAAGCCACGTCCGGCTCGGTCATGGCGAAGGCGGAGCGGATATCGCCACGCAGCAGCGGCTCCAGCCACTGGCGCTTCTGCTCCTCGCTGCCGTAGCGCACCAGCACTTCCATGTTGCCGGTGTCCGGCGCCGAGCAGTTGAACGGCTCCGGCCCGAGCAGCGAGCGGCCCATGATTTCCGCCAGCGGCGCGTATTCCAGGTTGGTCAGGCCGGCGCCCAGCTCCGACTCGGGTAGGAACAGGTTCCACAGGCCCTCGGCTTTCGCCTTGTTCTTCAACTCTTCCATGATCGCCGTCGGCTGCCAGCGATCACCCTCGGCGACCTGTTGCTCGAACACCGCTTCCGCGGGATAGACATAGGCGTCCATGAACGCCGTGACGCGCTCGCGCAGGGCCTGGACCTTGGGTGTGTAGGCGAAATCCATGAGCAGTACCTTCTTCGGGAAAGGGATCTGGTGATGGATGCTAGATCACCGGCCAAAATCCACCTAGTCTATTTTCGGCGTGTATAAACATTCATAACCGATATATGATCGGGCCGATAACACCAACAAGAGCGGTGCCCATGAACCTGAACAAGGTCGACCTGAATCTGTTCATCGTTTTCGATGCGATCTATACCGAAGCCAACCTGACCCGTGCCGGGCAGATCGTCGGCATCACCCAGCCGGCGGTGTCCAACGCCCTCGCCCGGCTGCGCGAAACCTTCAACGATCCGCTGTTCGTGCGCACCGCCCAGGGCATGGTGCCGACGCCCATGGCGCAGAACATCATCGGCCCGGTGCGCAACGCCCTGTCGCTGCTGCGGGTGTCGGTGCAGGAAAGCCGCATCTTCAACCCGTTGCAGGCGAACAAGACCTTCCGCATCAGCATGACCGACCTCACCGAGGCGGTGATCCTGCCACCGCTGTTCCAGCGCCTGCGCCGCCTGGCGCCGGCGGTGGTGATCGAGAGCTTCCTGTGCAAGCGCCGCGAAACCACCAAGGAACTGGCCGCCGGGCGCCTGGATTTTGCCGTCGACGCACCGCTCAACACTGACCCGCAGGTGCGCCACGTCAAGCTGATGCAGGACCAGTACGTCTGCGCCCTGCGCCAGGGCCACCCGCTGGCCAAGGACAAGATCAGCCTCGATGAGTACATGGGCATGACCCATATCCATATCTCCAGCCGACGCAACGGCCTGGGCTATGTCGACCTGGCCCTGGGCAAGATGGGTCTGCAACGGCGTATCGCCCTGCGTTCGCAGCATTACCTGATGGCCTCGCAGGTGCTGCAGCAGACCGACATGGTGATGACCGTGCCGGAGCGTTTCGCCCGCCGTCACCAGCTCAACTACGTGCGCCTGCCGGTGAACGACGTGCCGCCGCTGGAAACCCACCTGTACTGGCATGAAAGCACCGATCAGGACCCGGCGAACCGCTGGATGCGCGAGCAGATGATCGAGTTGTGCCAGGCAGTGGTGGCGCAGGATGAGCGGGAGGCGAAGCAGTAGGCGGAAAGGCAATCGCGGGGCCGGTCCAGGACAGGGAGTGCGTGGTTCCTTGTCCTGAATGGGCTCCGCGATTGTGTTGTTACTCAGAGGTGTGGTGGCCTTGAGGGACTCATCGCTGGCAACGCCAGCTCCCACAGGGTCATGTGTCGTACTCAGGCCCACCGGTCGACACATAAATTTGTGGGAGCTGGCGTTGCCAGCGATGAGGCCCCCAGGGCCACCACAAAATCAGAAGGTCATTTCCTTCACATCATCAGCCACGATCAGCTTGCCCGCGGTCTTGGCGATGATTTCCTCGACGCTCACTCCCGGCGCGGTTTCCTTGAGGATGAAGGCACCGTTGTCGATCTCCAGGTAGGCCAGGTCGGTCAGCACCTTGCGGATGCAGCCAGCACCGGTCAGCGGCAGGCTGCAGCGCGGCAGCAGCTTGGATTCGCCGTCCTTGGAGGCGTGGGTCATGGTGACGATGATGTTCTCGGCACCGGCCACCAGGTCCATCGCCCCACCCATGCCCTTGACCAGCTTGCCGGGGATCATCCAGGAGGCGATGTTGCCCTCCACGTCCACTTCGAAGGCACCGAGCACGGTGAGGTCGACATGGCCGCCGCGGATCATCGCGAAGGACTCGGCGGAGTTGAAGATCGACGCGCCACGACGGGCGGTCACGGTCTGTTTGCCGGCGTTGATCATGTCGGCGTCGATCAGTGCTTCGGTGGGGAATTCGCCCATGCCCAGCAGGCCGTTTTCCGATTGCAGCATCACGTCCATGTCCGCCGGGACATAGTTGGCCACCAGGGTCGGGATGCCGATGCCGAGGTTGACGTAGTAGCCGTCCTTGAGTTCGCGGGCGACGCGCTGGGCCATTTGTTCGCGGGTAAGTGCCATGGTCAGGATCTCTTTGTTGTTCTGGGGACGGGTCAGGCTTTGACGGTGCGCTTTTCGATGCGCTTCTCGAAGGTGCCGACGATGACCCGGTCGACATAGATGCCCGGAGTGTGGATCTCGCTCGGCAGCAGCACGCCCGGCTCGACGATTTCCTCGACCTCGACCACGGTGATCTTGCCGGCGGTGGCGGCCAGCGGGTTGAAGTTCTGCGCGGTGTTGCGATAGACCACGTTGCCGTAGTGGTCGGCTTTCCAGCCCTTGACGATGGCGAAGTCACCGGTGATGGCTTCTTCGAGGATGTAGTGGCGGCCGTTGAACTGGCGTACTTCCTTGCCGTCGGCGACCGGAGTGCCGTAGCCGGTGGCGGTGTAGAAGGCCGGGATCCCGGCGCCGCCGGCGCGCATCTTCTCGGCCAGGGTGCCTTGCGGGGTGAGTTCCACTTCCAGCTCGCCGCTGAGCAACTGGCGTTCGAATTCGGCGTTCTCGCCAACGTAGGAGGCGACCATCTTGCGGATCTGCCGGTCTTCCAGCAGCACACCGAGGCCGAAGCCGTCGACGCCGCAGTTGTTGGAGACCACGGTCAGGCCGGTTACACCGCGGCGCTTGATCTCGGCGATCAGGTTCTCGGGGATGCCGCACAGGCCAAAGCCGCCGGCCAGTACCGTCATGTTGTCGGTCAGGCCTTCGAGGGCCTGTTCATAGGTTGCTACGCGCTTGTCCAGTCCGGCCATGTGATCCGCCTTGTTGTCGTTGTAGGGCTGAGCGGATCTTCCTCCCTGACGACTAATTTGTTAATTTTGTTTTTCTCATCGATTGATTTGGAATTCAAAACAATCCCATGAACCTCAAGCAACTGCGGGCCTTCGTCGCCGTCGCCACCTACCAGAGCTTCGCCCAGGCCGGCGAGCACCTGCACCTGTCGCAGCCGGCCCTGAGCCTGACCATCAAGAGCCTTGAAGAACAGCTCGGCGGCGCCCTGCTCAGCCGCACCACGCGCAGCGTCAGCCTGACCCCGGAGGGCGAAGTGCTGCTGCCCCTGGCCCGGCAACTGCTGGCCGACTGGGAAAACACCGAAGAGCTGCTGCGCCAGCGCTTCACTCTGCAACTGGGCCGGGTGTCCGTCGCCGCCATGCCGGCCTTTGCCGGCAACCTGCTGCCACCGGTGCTCAAGCGTTTTCGCCAGCGTTACCCGCGGGTGAACGTCACGGTGCATGACGTGATCAACGAACAGGTGCTGGAGCTGGTGCGGCACCGACGGGTCGAACTGGGCATCGGTTTCGAGCCCGAGGCCAGCGAGCCCCTGCTGTTCCACCCGCTGTACCTCGACCGTTTCGTCGCCGTGGTGCCCAAGGATTCGCCGCTGGCCACACAGGCGCAGGTGAGCTGGAAGGAGCTGCTGGGCGAAGACTTCATCGCCCTGCAACGGCCGTCGGCGGTGCGCCTGCTACTGGAACGGCATGTGGCGGCGGAGCACGGCAAGCTGGCGGTGGCCTTCGAAAGCCATCAGTTGTCTACCATTGGCCGGATGGTCGCCAACGGGCTGGGGGTCAGTGCGGTGCCGGCGTTGTGCATCGGCCAGATGCGCGAGCTGGGCGCACAGTGCGTGGCGCTGGTGGAGCCGGTGGTGGAGCGCAGGATCGGCGTGATGATGCTGGCGGATCACAAGCTGTCGGCAGCGGCGCAGGCGGTGCTGGATGTGCTGGTGGCGGAAGTGACCGATCCCGGTTGTGATTTGTGGTGTGGCTGATGGCCTCATCGCTGGCAACGCCAGCTCCCACAGGTTTGGAGCTGCATGCAGTCCTTGTGGGAGCCAGCATTGCTGGCGATAAGGCCATCAGCAGCACAAAAAATTCAGGAGGAGTTCATAGATGAAGAAGACAACACTCGGCAACCACCAGGTCCCGGTGATTGGCCAAGGCACCTGGTACATGGGCGAGGACCCGGGCCTGCGCCGACGCGAAGTCGCCGCCCTGCAGCAAGGCATCGATCTCGGCCTGACCCTGATCGACACCGCGGAGATGTATGCCGAAGGCGGCGCCGAGGAAGTGGTCGGCGAAGCCCTGCAAGGCCGTCGCGATCAGGTCTTCCTGGTCAGCAAGGTCTATCCGCACAACGCCAGCCGCAAGGGTGCCATCGCCGCCTGCGAACGCAGCCTGCAACGCCTCGGCACGGAGCACATCGATCTCTACCTGCTGCACTGGCGCGGCCAGTACCCGCTGGAGGAAACCGTAGACGCCTTCGAGCGCCTGCGCGAGGCCGGCAAGATCGGGCGCTGGGGCGTGTCGAACTTCGATACCGCCGACATGGACGAACTGGCCAACCCGGCCTGCGCCACCAACCAGGTGCTGTACAACCCGGAGCAGCGCGGCATCGAATTCGACCTGCTGCCCTGGTGCCGCGATCACGGGGTACCGGTCATGGCCTACTGCCCGCTGGCCCAGGCCGGGCGCCTGCTGCGCCACCCGGTCCTGGCGCAAATCGCCGAACGCCATGGCGTGACCCCGGCCCAGGTCAGCCTGGCCTGGGTCACCCGTGACGACGGTGTGATCGCCATTCCCAAGGCCGTGGAGCCCCGCCATGTGCAGCTCAATGCTGCCGCAGGCAAGCTGGTGCTGGACGACCAGGACCTGCTGGCCCTCGACCAGGCCTTCCCCGCGCCGACCCGCAAGCAGCGCCTGGCGATGGTCTGAGCCTCAGTGAAAGTCCCTGCTGCGCACATCCAGCCCGCTCAATAGCGGGCTGAGATCCTCCAGGCGCCGGGCGATCAGATGGCGCACGCCATCGGCGAATTCCAGCTTGCCGCGCACCTGCATCAGGCGCGAGCCCACCAGAACCCTGCGCTGGCGCTCGGCCAGGTCGCGCCAGACCACCACATTGAGCATGCCGAACTCGTCTTCCAGGGTGACGAAGGTCACGCCGCTGGCGGTCTGCGGCCGCTGCCGGCCGACCACCAGCCCGGCCACGCTGATGCTGTCGCCATGGGCGACATCGTCCAGCGCCCGTGAACTGCGGCAGCCCAGGCCGGCCAAGCGTCGACGCAGCAGGCTCAGCGGATGGGGGCCGAGGGTAGTGCCGACGGTGTCGTAGTCGGCGAACAGGTCTTCGCCCACGCTCGGTGCCGGCAAGGCCACCGCCACTTCCGGCGTCGGCTCGACGGCGGCGAACAGTGGCAGTTGCGCCTGCACCGCCGCCACTTCCCAACGCGCCTGGTAACGGTGCCCGGCCAGTGCCGCCAGGGCGCCGGCATCGGCCAGCAGGTCGCGGGCACGGCCGTCGAGTTCGGCGCGCAGGCACAAGTCACTGACATCGCGAAATACCCGCACGTCGCGCACCCGCCCCAGGCGCAAGGCATCCTCCTCGCGAAACCCACGGATCTGCCGCAGGCCGATGCGCAGGGCCAGCGCCCCGCCCTCGCCCGCCTCCAGGGTGCAATCCCAATGACTGTGATGGACATCCACCGGACGGATCTCGATGTGATGGCGGCGCGCGTCCTGGAGGATCTGGTCCGGGCTGTAGAAGCCCATGGGCCAGCTGTTGATCAGGGCGCAGGCGAAGATCGCCGGCTCATGGCACTTGAGCCAGCAACTGGCGTAGGTCAGCAGGGCGAAACTGGCGGCGTGGGACTCGGGGAAGCCGTAGCTGCCGAAGCCCTTGATCTGTTCGAAGATGCGCTCGGCGAATTCCAGCTCGTAGCCGTTGCGCAGCATGCCCTGGGTCAGCCGCTCGCGGTGCGGGTCGAGGCCGCCGTGGCGCTTCCAGGCGGCCATGGAGCGGCGCAGTTCGTCGGCCTCGCCGGGGGTGAAGTCGGCGGCGACGATGGCCAGGGACATGACCTGCTCCTGGAACAGCGGTACACCAAGAGTCCGTTCGAACACCGCCCTGAGCTTCTCCGAGGGATAGACCACCTCTTCTTCCCCGTTTCGCCTGCGCAGATAGGGATGGACCATATCGCCCTGGATCGGCCCCGGCCGCACGATCGCCACCTGGATCACCAGGTCGTAGAACTCGCGTGGACGCAGGCGAGGCAACATGGCCATCTGCGCCCGCGACTCGATCTGGAACACGCCGATGGTGTCGGCGCGGCAGATCATGTCGTAGGTCGGTTCGTCATCGGCCGGGATGCTGGCGATGGTCAGGCGCTGGCCGCGGTGCCGGTGATAAAGATCGAAACAGCGGCGCAGGGCGCTGAGCATGCCCAAGGCCAGCACATCGACCTTGAGCAGGCCCATCATGTCGAGGTCATCCTTGTCCCACTGGATCACCGTGCGCTCGTCCATGGCGGCGTTTTCTACCGGTACCAGGGTATCCAGCGGCTGCTCGCTGATCACGAAACCACCCGGGTGCTGGGACAGATGCCGGGGAAAACCCATCAGTTCGCCGGTCAGGGTCAGCACCCGATGCAGCAAGGGGCTGTCCGGGTCGAAGCCGGCTTCCACCAGGCGCTCGGCGGACGGTACCCGGTCGCTCCAGCGCCCGCAGCAATCGGACAAGGCGCCCAGTTGGTCCGGCGGCAGGCCCAGCACCCGGCCGATATCGCGCACCGCGCCGGAGGCGTGATAGCTGCTGACCACTGCGGTCAATGCGGCGCGATGGCGGCCATAGCGATTGAACACGTATTGCAGGACTTCTTCGCGGCGGTCGTGCTCGAAATCCACGTCGATATCCGGCGGCTCGTCGCGCTCGCGGGAAAGAAAGCGCTCGAACAGCAGGTTGCTGCGGGCCGGGTCGAGCTCGGTGATGCCCAGCACGAAGCACACCACCGAGTTGGCCGCCGAACCGCGGCCCTGACAGAGGATGCCCTGCCCGCGGGCGAAATTGACGATGTCGTAGACCGTGAGGAAGTAGGACTCGTAGTGCAGATCGGTGATCAGCTCCAGTTCGTGTTCCAGCGCCTTGCGGTTGTCTTCGCTGATACCCGCCGGCCAGCGCCGGGGAATGCGCCGCTCGCACAATTCACGCAGCCAACTGGCGGCATTGTGCTGCGGCGGCACGATCTCGTGAGGGTACTGGTAGTTGATATCGCGCTTGAGCTCGAAGGTGCAGCGCGCGGCGATCCGCGTGGTTTCTTCCAGCAAGGCCGCCGGGTACAGCGCAGCCAGTTGCTCGACGCTGCGCAGGTGGCGCTCGCCATTGGCAAACAGGCGGTGCCCGGCCTCGGCGACCGTGGTGTGATGGCGGATAGCGGTCATGCAGTCCTGCAAGGCCCGCCGCCCGCGGCTGTGCATATGCACGTCGCCGCAGGCTACCGGGCGAATATCCAGCTCTCCGGCCAGGGCCAGCAGGTCGTGCAGGCGCTGGCGGTCGTCATGCCCGTGATGCAGGTGGACCGCCAGCCACAGGCGTTCGCCGAAGATGTCCCGCAGCCAGCGGCCGGGCGCCGGATCGTCCGTGCTATCGGGAACCCACAACGCCAGCAGGCCATCCATACCCGGCTCGAAGTCGTCCGCCAGCACCTGGTAATGGCCTTTTTCCGCCCGCCGGCGGGCCTTGGTGATCAGCCCGCACAAACGCTGGTAGCCCTTGAGGTTTTCCACCAGCAGCACCAGCTTCGGGCCGTTTTCCACGCGTATTTCGCTGCCGACGATCAGCGGCAGCTTGACCTCGCCCGCCGCCTGCCAGGCCCGGACGATACCGGCCAGGGTGCATTCGTCGGTAATCGCCAGGGCCTTGTAACCCTGCTGTTTCGCCCGACCGAACAGCTCCAGGGCACTGGAGGCACCGCGCTGGAAACTGAAGTTCGACAGGCAGTGCAACTCGGCATAGCCGCTCATGCAAACCAGCCTTGCAGCCAGAGCGGGCCATCCCTGGGCTCGCCCAGCTGGCGATAGGCCCAGCCGCGCTGGCCAGCAATGGTTTCCACCAGGTAGTAGTCGCGGCGTACATCACCGCCGTCCCACCAGCCGGACTCGATACGCTCCGGTCCGGCCAGCAGGCGCAGGCCCTCCAGCGGCAGGGCTCGGGGCTGCTCCAGCAACCAGCCGGGGCGCGGTGCCGGGCAGGCAACGGAGGCCGCCGCGACCTCGGCGCTGCGCCAGGCGCATTCCGGGCGGTGATCGGCCACCACGCCGACGCTGCGCACAGCCTCATCGCCCAGGCGCGCACGCAGGCGCTCGCGCAACTGCTCCCAGCCCTGCTGTTGCTGGGCCCGGGCCGAGAACAACTCGCCGGCCAGGGGCACGAAGGCCGGCAACTCCTCGGCAACGAGGCGCAGGTTGCGCACCGCTGCGCGCAGGCTCAACTGTTCGAGGCGACCACGGGCCAGCTCCAGCAGCCGCCCGGCATCACGCTCGGCCGCCAGCAGGCCGATCTGCAGCAGGCTGTCGGCGCCCTCGGCATGCTCCAGGAACAGGCTGAAGCGCTGTACTCCGGCATCGCGGCCGGCGAGAAAGGCAGCCAGATCGTCGATCATCCGCCGCAACGGGAACAGCAGCGCCTGATTGGACTCCACATCGAAATTCAGCTCCAGGCGCGCCTCGAAGCGATCCGGCGGCAGGTAACAATCCAGGGCCATGGCACGCAGGCCGAGCAGGCGGTCCAGATGCAGCTGCACCTCTGCGGCGAAACGCCGGGCCAGGGTTTGCCGAGGCAATGCCAGCACCTGGTCGAGCTGACGCAGCCCCATGCGCTTGAAGGCAGTGGCAGCCTCCACCGGCAAGCCCAGGCGATCGATAGGCATGGCGGCCAAAGCCGCTCGGGTGCTCTGTTCATCACTGGCGGCCAGTCCGTCATGGGCGTTGGCCAGCATGCGCGCGGCCACCGGGTTGCTGGCCAGGACGATACGGTGGCTGAAACCCAGGGCCTGCAATTCCGCGCGCAAACGCGCCTCGAACTTCGGCCAGGGCCCGAACAGGCCGAGGCTGGATTGCACTTCCAGCAACAGGGCGCGGGGGTAATGCAGGCTGACCTGGGAACTGAAGCGATAGGCCCAGGCGGCAAGCAGTTGCTGCTGGCGCTCGGTGGCGGCGGGATCGTGCTCGACCGTGGCGAAACCCTGTGCCAGGGCCTGGGCCGTGGTCAGACTCTGCCCGGCACGCAGACCGAGGGCGCGAGCGGCCGGATTGACCGCCTGCAATACCCGGCGATTGGTCGGGCCGGTGAGCAGCACCAGCGGTTGGTCAGCGTCGTCACGCCCGCGCAGGACGCTGTCGAGCGCCAGTTGCGGCAACAGGATGCAGGCCCAGAGCACGGCGCGTCACCCCGCGTGTCCGCTGGCGCTGACCGGCCGGCTCGGCGCCAGGCCGCCGCGACACTTGAGCACCCGCCATTGCGCCGGACGGGTATCGATGGCGATACGCAAGGCGGCAGGCGACGGATTGAGCGCCGCGCTGTGATCGCGGCAGGCGAAGGCCAGGGCCTGGCCGGTTTCCGCGGCCACCTGCAAGCGCCGCAGCGCACGGTCGTCAGCCCGCTGTGGCCAGCACAGCACTGCGGCGCAACTGCCGGAACGCAGGCATTGCTCGGCAGCCCACAGGCTTTGCTGGCTGTCCGCCTCGATCACCGACAGCCAGCGCAGATCGACGCCCGCCGCCTGCCAGGCCGGCGGGTAGGGAATGAAGGGTGGCGCCACCAGTACCACCCGCTCGCCGGCCGAACTCAGGCGCGCCAGGCTGGGCCAGAGCAGTTGCAGCTCACCCGCGCCCTCCTCCGCCAGCAACAGCTCGCTGAGGGCCGCCGCCGGCCAGCCGCCGCCGGGGAGTACCGCGTCCAGCGCGGCATGCCCGGTGGGTTGCAGGCCGTGATCCTCGACAACCGGCCGGCCCTTCCAGACACGCCGGGTATCGAGCAGCCCGTCGAGGCTGAGCACGGCGCCCATCAGTCACGCCTTACCAGGCCGCAGAACACGCCTTCGATGACGAAGTCGCGCTCGGGCCCGACGATGATCGGCTCATAGGCCGGGTTGCGCGGCAGCAGGCGGTAGTGGCCCTTGGCGCGCTCGAAACGCTTGATGGTCACCTCGCCATCGAGGCGGGCAACGACGATCTGGCCGTTGCGCGGATCGGACTGCTGGCGGATGCCGACCAGGTCGCCGTCAAGAATGCCGTCGTCGATCATCGAGTCGCCGCGGACCTTGAGCAGGTAGTCCGGGCTGCGGCTGAACAGGTGGGCATCGAGCATCAGTTGCTCGTGGATATCCACGTCCGGACCGATCGGCCGGCCGGCGGCCACCTGGCCGAGCACGGGAATTTCCAGCACTTCGGGGCGGCGCAGGGGCCCGGCCAGACGAATGCTGCGTGCCTGGTTCGGGGTGACTTCGATAAAGCCGGCCTCGCACAGGGCCTGAACATGCTTGCGCGCCACGCTGCGCGAGGCAAAGCCGAAGGCCTGGGCGATATCGGCGAGGCTCGGCGGCCGCCCTTCCCCGCTGATACGGTCGCGGATGAAGGTGAGGATGGCACTGCGTTTGGGAGAGAGTCTGGTCATGGGGTACATTTGTACTCTTTTCGTATCCCGCTGACCAGTCCCGTCGATCGGTGGGTATGATGGTCACTTATCGTTTTACGGATCCGCACCATGCTCGACGCCCTGCTCTTCGACCTCGACGGCACCCTCGCCGATACCGACAAGCTCCACCTGCTGGCCATGCAGCAGTTGCTCCATGAGGACGGCCGCACGCTCACCGAGGCGGAATTCGAGGCGCACATCAGCGGGCGGGCCAATGCCGACCTGTGCCGCTACCTGTTTCCCGATCGCCCGCTGGGCGAGCACCTGGCCTTCGCCGACCGCAAGGAAGCGCGCTTTCGCGAATTGTCGCCGACCCTGCAACCGACTCCCGGCCTGGTCCGCCTGCTGGAGTACGCCGAAGGGCACGGCATCGGCATGGCGGTGGTGACCAATGCGCCACGGGCCAATGCCGAGCACATGCTCAAGGCGCTGGACCTGGAGGGGCGTTTCGAACATGTGCTGGTGGCCGAGGAGTTGCCGAAGGCCAAGCCGGATCCGCTGCCCTACCTCACCGGCTTGCAGCGCCTGGGGGCACAGGCGGATCGGGCGCTGGCCTTCGAGGATTCTGTACCGGGGGTGAAGGCAGCCAGTGGTGCGGGGATCTTTACCGTGGGCTTGTCCACCAGCCAGACGGCCGAGGCGTTGATGGCGGCGGGGGCGCAGTTGGTGGTGGCGGATTTCGAGGATGTGCGGTTGTGGGAAGTTATTCGGCGGATGACAGGTCAATAGAGGCTGTCTGGGCCATTTATCGCTGGCAAGCCAGCTCCCACAGGGTCCGAGTCGCTGCAAAACCCTGTGGGAGCTGGCTTGCCAGCGATAAATGGCCTGAAGGACACCGCCAGTCACCTTGACGTATACGTCAACCTGGCTTTAGGTTAGGCGCCATTGCCTTCACACCAGAGCCCCGCCCATGAGCAGCCAGACCTACAGCATTTCCGACCTGTCCCGCGAATTGGACATCACCACCCGGGCGATCCGCTTCTACGAGGAACAAGGCCTGCTCAGCCCCGAGCGGCGCGGCCTGGAGCGGGTCTATTCGGCCCGCGACAAGGTCAGCCTGAAACTCATCCTGCGCGGCAAGCGCATCGGCTTTTCCCTCGCCGAATGCCGCGAGCTGATCGAGCTGTACGACCCCAGCAGCGGCAATACCAAGCAGCTCAACAGCATGCTGGCGAAGATCGCCGAGCGCCGCGCCCAGCTGGAACAGCAACTGCTGGACATCCAGCAGATGCAGCTGGAACTGGATACCGCCGAAGAACGCTGCCAGCAAGCGCTGGCCACCACCCTGAACAAACAGAACAACAACGGCCATTGAGCCCCACCAGGAAGCCCCCGCCATGCCATTGCCCGCCAAAGTGCGTCTGGTCGAAGTCGGTCCCCGCGACGGCCTGCAGAACGAAGCCCAACCCATCAGCGTCGCCGACAAGGTGCGCCTGGTCGACGACCTGACCGAGGCCGGTCTGTCCTATGTGGAAGTCGGCAGCTTCGTCTCGCCGAAATGGGTCCCGCAGATGGCCGGTTCGGCCGAGGTCTTCGCCGGGATCCGCCAGCAGCCGGGGGTGACCTACGCCGCCCTGGCGCCGAACATGCGCGGCTTCGAGGACGCCCTCGGCGCCGGGGTCAAGGAAGTCGCGGTGTTCGCCGCCGCCTCCGAGGCCTTCTCCCAGCGCAATATCAACTGCTCGATCAGCGACAGCCTGCAACGCTTCGTGCCGATCATGGAGGCCGCGCGCCTGCACGGTGTGCGGGTGCGCGGCTATGTGTCCTGCGTGCTCGGCTGCCCGTACGAAGGCCAGGTGGACGCGGCCCAGGTCGCTGCGGTGGCTCGCGAGCTGTACGAGATGGGCTGCTATGAAGTGTCCCTGGGCGACACCATCGGCACCGGCACCCCGGGCGCCACCCGCCACCTGTTCAACGTGGTCGGCGCCCAGGTCCCGCGCCCGCAACTGGCCGGGCATTTCCACGACACCTATGGCCAGGCCCTGGCCAATGTCTACGCCAGCCTGCTCGAAGGCATCCAGGTGTTCGACAGCTCGGTCGCCGGCCTCGGCGGCTGCCCCTACGCCAAGGGCGCCAGCGGCAACGTGGCCAGCGAGGATGTGCTGTACATGCTGCAAGGCCTGGGCATCGAGACCGGTATCGACCTGGACAAGCTGATTGCCGCCGGCCAGCGCATCAGCGCGGTGCTCGGGCGCGCCAGCGGCTCGCGGGTAGCACGGGCACGCAACGCCTGCTGAAAAAATGGGGGTAACACTGTGCAGTCGGTCACAAAGTGTTACCTCCTTCCCACTGCCCAGGGAAATTCCGGGTAACACGGAAACAAATCAGCGGTTTTTCCCGTGCCGGATTTTTCATGCAAACCGCCAAACCCTTGATTTCATTGGGTTTTAAAAAGTTGGCACGGCACCTGCTATATCTCTGGCACAACAAGAATAAAAAATGCGGCAAACCCAATAAGAACAAGACGTACCGGATCTGACATAACAAGAACAATACGGCAGAGACGAAGCTAACTGATTTTTTTGAAGTGGATGGCTTTTCGGGGGCGTGCCCCGCAACCAGACAGAGAACAATAAAACTACCTCAAGGTAGCGCCCGTCACGGTTGGATCAGCAATGATGAAGGTCGATCAGCGCTCAAAAAAATACGTTTGCTCTTGATCCCGGATGGGGATCGCACAAAAACAGCAAGAAGAGGCAACGGTTGCCAAAAACAACAATAGACCGCCCTCCAATAACAAAAAAAGAGCACGCAACAATCTTTGAGGGGAGCTTCGGCTCCCCTCAGTGCATTCAGGCCCCGCGTTTTTTCTCCTTCTCCGCTTTCCTGTGCTCCTCGTCCTCGAACAGATTCACTACCCAAGGCATGACCGCGAACACCGCTAGCGCCAGCAAGGTGCTGAGCAGCGCCGTGGCCTCCCGCCCCATGCCGGCAGCAACGCCAATGGCGGCGGTCATCCACAGCCCGGCGGCGGTGGTCAGGCCCTTGACATGACTGGCGTCGAGGTCGTGGCCCTTGAGGATGGTGCCGGCGCCGAGGAAGCCGATCCCGGCGACGATCCCCTGCACCACCCGGCTCAACGCCGCATCATCGGCTCCGGCCATGCGCGGCACCAGGACGAACAGCGCCGCACCGATCGCCACCAGCATATGGGTGCGCACCCCGGCCGCTTTGCCCTTCATCTCGCGCTCGAAGCCAAGCACGGCGCCAAGCAGCGCCGCCATCAACAGGCGCACCGACACCTGGGTCAGTTGTTTCGCATCGGTGATGTCGGCGAACTCCGCCACCAGCGTCAGCCACACCTCATGTAACCAGGCGTCCATGGCGGTTTCCTTGTCAGGGCAGTTATCCGGTGGACAACGAGCGCTTCGCCGAAGTGCGATTCGACCGCTGATCGGTCGGGGCCAGCATCCAGGTGCGGGCCGGGGTCACACCCTGTAGATCCCTGGGGCTGCGTTGCAGCCCTTCGCGAGCGAGCTCGCTCCCACAGGAAATCTGCCTGGCCCATTGTTCGAGGAACGCCACCATGCCCATCCGTATCGATGAAACCACCCAGCGCTGCACCCTGATCGGCGACGACCTGAACGTCGAAGGCGACGCAAGAGAGGTGCAGGTGCTGACCGACGAGCACCTGCGCATGTCCGTCGCCGAACTGGCCGGCAAGCGCGTGCCGATCACCGAAACCGAGGCCGATGCGCTCACCGTGGCCGGTGCGGTGGATGGTCGCAGGCATCTGAAGAGCAGCGCTCCGGGCTCGATAATCTAAGGCTCGCAGCTGTTTTACCGGCAATCTGATACGGTTTTTATCTGAATACCTGAATCTGTTCTGCAAACAGATGGCTCGCCATAGTGATCCGGCCTGATCGAGGCCTGATGAGCGACGAACCATGAGCGAACCTATTCCAGTCCAGATCGTTGAAGTTGCCGAGCCGTCCCGCAAGAAGAAGGCCGCCAGCAGCGACGGACACATCTACACCCGCAGTTTCACCGGCCTGTACCGCAACCTGCGCCTGGGCGGCGCAGGCTTTCTGTTCCTGCTGTTCTTCGCCACCGCCTGGCTGAACTGGGGCGGGCGCCAAGCGGTGCTCTGGGACCTGGCGGAAAGCAAGTTCCATATCTTCGGCGCCACCTTCTGGCCGCAGGACTTCATCCTGCTCTCGGCGCTGCTGATCATCTGCGCCTTCGGCCTGTTCGCCATCACCGTGTTCGCCGGGCGGGTCTGGTGCGGCTACACCTGCCCGCAGAGCACCTGGACCTGGCTGTTCATGTGGTGTGAAAAGGTCACCGAGGGCGACCGCAACCAGCGCATGAAACTGGACAAGGCTGCCTGGGGCCCGAACAAGCTGGCCCGCCGCGCCCTCAAGCACACGCTGTGGCTGGCCATCAGCGTGCTTACCGGCCTGACCTTCGTCGGCTATTTCACGCCGATCCGCCCCCTGGCCGAAGAACTCTTCACCCTCCAGGCCGGCGGCGTCAGCCTGTTCTGGATCCTGTTCTTCACCGGCGCCACCTACATCAACGCCGGCTGGATGCGCGAGGCGGTATGCATGCACATGTGCCCCTACGCCCGTTTCCAGAGCGTGATGTTCGACAAGGACACCCTCGCTGTAGCCTATGACCCGCGCCGCGGCGAGAACCGTGGCACGCGCAAGAAGGACCAGGACTACAAAGCTGCCGGACTCGGCGACTGCATCGACTGCACGATGTGCGTGCAGGTCTGCCCCACCGGCATCGACATCCGCGATGGCCTGCAAATGGAATGCATCGGCTGCGCCGCCTGCATCGACGCCTGCGACAGCATCATGGACAAGATGAACTACCCCCGCGGCCTGATCGGCTACAAGTCCGAGCACAGCCTGCAAGGCGGTCGCACCCACTGGCTGCGGCCGCGCCTGTTGGGCTATGTGACCGTGCTGGTAGTGATGATCGGCGCCCTGGCCGTTGCCCTGCATGAGCGGCCGATGCTGTCCATGGACGTGATCAAGGACCGCGGCCTGTTCCGCGAGAACGCCAAGGGCCAGATCGAGAACATCTACGTGCTCAAGGTCATCAACAAGACCCAGTCGACCCAGAGCTACCAACTGCGCCTGCTGGATGCCGAGGGCTTCGAACTGCATGGCCAGACCCGCTTCAGCATCCCGGCCGGGGAAATGGCCGAGCTGCCGGTGTCGGTGGCGATGCTCGGTGAGCGCGCCACCAGCAGCTCCGAGGAACTCGACTTCGAACTGGTGGACAGCGACCAGCCGGATATCCGCGCCGTGGCCCGCAGCCGCTTCGTTGCCCCGCTGAACCGCTGATCCCCTACACTGCGTGCACTTCGAACCAGCAGAGCCATGATGAAACGCTACGAGAAATTCGCCGACGACATTGCCGAACTGATCTACACCGGGGTCCTCGGCCCCGGCCAGCGGGTGCCGTCGGTGCGCTATGCCAGCCAGACCCACGGGGTCAGCCCGTCCACGGTGTTCCAGGCCTATTACCTGCTGGAGCGGCGCGGGCTGATCCGCGCGCGGCCGCGCTCGGGGTATTTCGTCAACGCCCATGCGCCGAAGCCGTTCAGCGAGCCAAGGATCGACGAGCCGGCCAGCGAATCCACCGAGGTGGACGTCAGCGAGCTGGTGTTTTCCATCCTCGAATCGATCAAGGACCCGCACACCGTGCCCTTCGGTTCGGCCTTTCCCAGCCCGACCCTGTTCCCCCTGCAACGCCTGGCCCGCTCCCTGGCCAGCGCGACCCGCGACATGGATCCGCGCATGGTGGTCACCGACCTGTCGCCGGGCAACCCGCAACTGCGCCGGCAGATTGCCCTGCGCTACATGGTCGGCGGGCTGATGCTGCCGATGGAAGAACTGCTGATCACCAATGGCGCCCTGGAAGCACTGAACCTGTGCCTGCAGGCGGTCACCGAACCGGGCGACCTGGTGGCGATCGAAGCGCCGGCCTTCTATGCCTGCCTGCAAGTGCTGGAACGGCTCAAGCTCAAGGCCGTGGAGATTCCCGTGCACCCGCGCGAGGGTATCGACCTGAATGTGCTGGCCCAGACCCTGGAGCGGCATCCGGTCAAGGCCGTGTGGTGCATGACCAACTTCCAGAACCCGGTGGGTGCCAGCGTGCCGGAGGAAAAAAAGCAGGCGCTGGTGGCCTTGCTACGCCAGCACCAGGTGCCGTTGATCGAGGACGATGTCTACGCCGAGCTGTATTACGCCCAGCAGGCACCGAAGCCGGCCAAGGCTTTCGACACCGAGGGCCTGGTGATGCATTGCAGCTCGTTTTCCAAGAGCCTGGCGCCGGGCTATCGCATCGGCTGGGTGGCCGCCGGACGCTTTGCGCAGAAGATCGAGCGGCTGAAGCTGATGACCTCGTTGTGCGCCTCGATGCCGGCCCAGGCGGCGATCGCCGATTACCTCCAGCACGGCGGCTACGACCGCCACCTGCGCCGCCTGCGTTACGCCCTGGAAGAACAGAAGAACGCCATGCTCGCCGCCATCGCCCGGCACTTCCCGACCTCGGTGCGGGTCAGTCATCCGGCCGGGGGCTACTTCCTCTGGCTGGAGCTGCCGGAGAACATGGATTCGCTGAAGCTGTTCCAGATGGCCCTGGCCCAGGGCATCAGCATCGCCCCGGGACCGATCTTCTCGCCGACCCGGCGCTTCCGCCATTGCATCCGTTTGAATTACGGCAGCCCGTGGACCGAACAATCGGAAAAAGCCATGGAAACACTCGGACGGATCGTACGCTCCTTCTAGCCGCCGGACGACCGGCAGTCTAAAGTGGCGAAATTGGCTTGCACCCGGACCCTTCCATGCCTTCCAGCGAACTCGATGCACTGCGCCTGCAAATTCAGGAACTGCAACGGCGCAATGCCGTCCTTGAACAACAACAGGCGCAGCAACCGAGGCTGGACGAGGACTTCTACCGTTTTCTCTTCGACACCATGGACGAAGGTTTCTGCGTCATCGAATTCTTCGACGGCCCCCATGGCCCGCTGAGCGACTACATCCATGTGCTGGCCAACGCCGCTTATGCCCGCCACGCGGGGATCCCCAACGTGGTCGGGCAGAAACTGCGGGAAATGGTGGCCGACGAGGCTGATGACTGGGTCGCCCGCTATGGTGCCGTGCTGCGCACCGGCGAACCCTTGCAATTCGAGCAGGAACTGGTGGCCACCGGCCGTGTGCTGTCGGTGACCACCTTCCGTATCGAGCCGGCCGAGCGCAAGCAGGTGGCCGTGCTGTTCAAGGACGTCACCGAGCGGCGCCGAGCCGAACGCGCCCTGCAGGGGCTCAACGAGAAGCTTGAACAGCGGGTCGTCGATGCGCTGGCCGAGCGCCAGTTGCTGGCCCGGCTGGTGGACAGCAGTGTCGCCTGCGTCCAGGTGGTCGGTCCCGACCTGCGCTGGATGGCGCTCAACCAGCAATCGCTGAAGGACTTCCACTACCTCTACGACGAGGTGCCGAGCATCGGCGACAGCGTCGAGCACAGCCTGCGCCGCGCACCTGCCGACTGCACCCGCGCTCTGGAGCTGTGGCATCGGGCATTGGCCGGGGAGGTATTCATCGAGACGGCCGAGTTCGGAGCGGGTGATCGCCGTCGTCATTACGAACTGCGCTTCAACTCGCTGCATGGCGACACTGGCGAGTTGCGCGCCGCCTACCTGTTCGCTTACGACATCAGCGCCCGGGTCGAAGAACAGCAGCGCCTGCTGCGCGCCGAGCAAGCCCTGCGCCAGGCGCAGAAAATGGAAGCGGTGGGCCAGCTCACCGGTGGCATCGCCCATGACTTCAACAACCTGCTCGGCGGCATCCTCGGTGCCCATGAACTGATGCGCCAGCGCCTGCATCAACAACGCGTTGCCGAGCTCGTGCCGTTGCTCGATGCCGCCAGCAACTCAGCGCAGCGTGCTGCCTCGCTGGTCCATCGCCTGCTGGCGTTCTCCCGGCAGCAGACCCTGCAGCCCCAGGCCACCGATATCGGCAGCCTGCTGCGTGGCATGCAGGAGCTGATCCAACGTAGTGTCGGCCCGGCCATCGAAGTGCGCTGCCGCTTTGCCGACGATCCGTGGCCAACCTTCATCGACCCGCCACAACTGGAAAGCGCCCTGCTCAACCTGTGCATCAATGCTCGGGATGCCTTGCCCCAGGGCGGCTTGATCGAAATCGCCATCGATAATCTCGAACTCGACGAAGAGCGCGGTCGCCCGCTGGATCTCGCCGCCGGTCCCTACCTGCGCGTGAGCGTCGCCGACAATGGCCTGGGCATGTCGGCGGATGTCGCGGCACGGGCCATCGATCCGTTCTTCACCACCAAGCCCTTGGGCCAGGGCACCGGGCTTGGTCTGTCCATGGCCTACGGCTTCGTTCGTCAGTCCGGTGGGCAACTGCGCATCATCACCGCGCCGGGCCAGGGCACGCGGATCGAGCTGTACCTGCCGCGCCACCATCAGCAGGCGGGCCGTGCCGAAACCCTGCACGACCAGCACAGACAGGCGGACCCTGTTGCTGGCGTGCGCATCGTCCTGGTCGAGGACCAGCAGACCTTGGGCATGGTGATCAGCGAAGTGCTGGAAGAGTCGGGGTACCACATCGACATCTACGAAAGCGGCGTACTGGCTCTACCAGCCTTGCAGAACAGCCCGCCACCAGACCTGCTGATCAGCGATATCGGCCTGCCTGGCGGGCTCAGCGGTCGGCAACTGGCGCAGGCGGTGCGCAAGATCCATCCGCAGCTACCGGTGCTGTTCATCACCGGTTACGACGAAAGCGCCGCCTTGAGCGACGGGCAACTGGCGCCGGGGATGAGCGTGATGACCAAGCCGTTCGGTTTGCAGGGGCTGGTGGAGCGGGTGGAGTCGATGTTGAAGGGGTGAGTTCGAGGCAGACGATGCCATCGGTGTGGGAGCGGATTCATCCGCGATGGGCTGCGCAGCAGCCCTGAATCCATCAAGCACCTTCTCTCTGCTGGACCGAGCTCCAACATTCAACAGCTCCAGAGTCAGAATGAGATGCCGGTTCAAGGCAGGTCACTCGTGCTGGATGGTCTTGGGGCTGCTGTGCAGCCCTTCGCGGATGAATCCGCTCCCACACCGACCGCGTCGGCTTCAAAAAACATGTAGATACCCATGTCGTCGCGGGCAAGCCACGCTCCTACCGCCCACCCCCCAGATCGATGAAGCTCCCCGTCGAATACGACGCCTTGTCCGACAGCAACCAGATGATCGCCTCGGCCACTTCCTCGGCCTGCCCGCCGCGGCCCATGGGGATCCCCGGCTCCAGCTTGCGTACCCGATCCGGGTCGCCGCTGAGAGCGTGGAAGTCGGTGAAGATGTAGCCCGGCCGCACGCCGTTGACCCGCACGCCCTCCCCCGCCACTTCCTTGGCCAGGCCGAGGGTGAAGGTGTCCAGGGCGCCCTTGGAGGCGGCGTAATCAACATATTCGTTGGGCGAGCCCAGCCGCGCGGCGACCGAGGAGACGTTGACGATGGCCCCGCCGCTGCCGCCATGGCGCGTCGACATCCGCGCCAGCGCGTGCTTGGCGCAGAGCATCGGCCCGACCACATTGGTCTTCATCACCTTGAGCAGGCGGAATTCCGACATTTCGTCGACCCGGCTCTGCTGGCCGATGGTCCCGGCATTGTTGACCAGCGCCGTGACCCGCCCCAGCTCGTGGTCGACCCGCTGGAACAGGCTGATCACCTCGTCCTCGACACTGGCGTCGGCGCGCACCGCGATGGCCTCGGCGCCGAGTTCGCGCACCTGGGCCAGCACCCGCTGGGCCGCTTCATCGTCGGCGTGGTAGTTGATGCAGATCCGGTAGCCCTGGCGCGCGGCCAGCAGCGCAGTGGCGGCGCCTATGCCGCGACTGCCTCCGGTAATGATGATGACCTTGTCCATTGCGACTCCTGGTGCAACACGAACGTTGGATCCCCTTGACTCACCCGGCCTGAACCACTGACCGAGCGGGCGGGTATTTTCTCCCTGACAAATCTGTAATTCAAACCTCAGTTTGCTGTCAGCCGCGTCGGATTATGGTCAGCCATCCCCGTTGATGGACTGACAACCCCATGCCCCACCTTCCTACCCGCCGCAGCTTCGTCAAGGGCCTGGCCGCAGTCGGTGCCCTCGGCGGCCTCGGCCTCTGGCGCCCGCCCGCCTGGGCCCGCGGGCCGCACGATTTCGTTGAACTGGACGGCCAGCATTTCGAGCTGTTCATCGGCCAGACCGCGGTCAATATCACCGGCAAGCCACGCACCGCGCTGACCATCAACAACAGCCTGCCCGGCCCGGTGCTGCGCTGGCGCGAAGGCGACACGGTGACCCTGCGGGTGCGCAATCGCCTGGAAGAAGACACCTCGCTGCACTGGCACGGGATCATCCTCCCGGCCAACATGGACGGCGTGCCCGGCCTGAGCTTCGCCGGCATCGAGCCCGGTGGCGATTACCTCTACCGCTTTACCCTGGAGCAGCACGGCACCTACTGGTATCACAGCCATTCCGGGCTGCAGGAACAGGCCGGGGTGTACGGTGCCATTGTGATCGAGCCGAAGACCCCGGAGCCCCACGTCTACCAGCGCGACTGCGTGCTGCTGCTCAGCGACTGGAGCGACGAGTCGCCCAAGGCCCTGCTGGCGCAACTGAAGAAACAGTCCGACTACTACAACCGCCAGCAACGCACCCTCGGCGACTTCATTGACGACGTGGCCCGCGACGGCTGGTCGGCGACCCTGGCCAACCGCAAGGAGTGGGCGCTGATGCACATGACGCCCACCGATATCGCCGATATCAGCGCCGCCACCTACACCTACCTGCTCAATGGCCAGCCCCCGGACGGCAATTTCACCTGCCTGTTCCGGCCTGGCGAAACCTTGCGCCTGCGCCTGATCAACGGCTCGGCCATGACGTACTTCGACTTCCGCATTCCCGGCCTGAAACTCACCGTGATCGCCGCCGACGGCCAGCCGGTGCAGCCGGTGACGGTCGACGAACTGCGCCTGGCGGTGGCGGAAACCTATGACGTGCTGGTCACCGTGGGCGATCAGCCGGCCTACACCCTGTTCGCCCAGAGCATGGACCGCAGCGGCTATGCCCGCGGCACCCTGGCCCGCAGCCACGGCCTGAGCGCGCCGATCCCGGCGCTGGAGCGCAAGCCGGTGCTGAGCATGGCCGACATGGGCCATGGCGATATGGCGGGAATGGACCACGGCAGCATGGCCGGCATGGATCACGCCGCCATGGGCCACGCCATGCCGGGCATGAGCATGGGCATGCAAGCGCACCCGGCCTCGGAAACCGGTAATCCGCTGGTGGACATGCAAACCATGATGCCCAAGGCCAACCTGGCCGATCCTGGCCTGGGCCTGCGCGACAACGGGCGCCGGGTGCTGACCTATGCCGACCTGAACAGCACATTCCCCGACCCCGATGGCCGCGAGCCGGGACGGGAAATCGAGCTGCACCTGACCGGGCACATGGAGCGCTTCGTCTGGTCGTTCAACGGCATCCGCTTCTCCGACGCCGAGCCGCTGCGCCTGAAATACGGCGAGCGCCTGCGCATCACCCTGGTGAACGACACCATGATGGCCCACCCCATCCACCTGCATGGCCTGTGGAGCGACCTGGAGGACGAACACGGGCGCTTCAAGGTGCGCAAGCACACCATCGACATGCCGCCGGGCAGCCGCCGCAGCTACAGGGTCAGCGCCGATGCCCTGGGCCGCTGGGCCTATCACTGCCACCTGCTCTACCACATGGAGACCGGGATGTTCCGCGAGGTGCGCGTCGATGAATGAACGACTCAACCGACCGCTGCTCGGCGGCATGGCCCTGCTGTTGCTGCTCGGCAGCGAAGAAATCCGCGCGGCGGCCATGGACCACTCGGGCATGGACCACGGTGCGATGAACATGCAGGGCATGGACCACGGCACCATGAATCATGCGGGCATGAACCACGCCCCCGTGCAGCAACCGCGCACGCCGCTCAAGCCCATCAGCGACGCCGACCGCCAGGCCGCCTTCCCGCCCCTGCCCGGGCACCAGGTGCATGACCGACAGATCAACTGGGCGGTGACGGTCGAGCAACTGGAGTACCAGAACGTCGAGAACGCCAGCGCCCTGAACTGGAACGCCAACGCCTGGATCGGCGGCGATATCGACCGGCTCTGGCTGCGCACCGAGGGAGAGCGGGAACAGGGGCGCACCCACAAGGCGGAGTTGCAGGCGCTGTGGGGCCATGCCTTCAGCCCCTGGTGGGAAGTGGTCGGCGGGCTGCGCCAGGACTTCAAGCCCGGCAGCGGCCAGGCCTGGGCGGCCTTCGGCGTGCAGGGTACGCCGCTGTACGGCATGGAGCTGGAAGCCACGCTGTACGCGGGCGAGCGACAACAGACCGCGCTGCGCCTGGAAACGTCCTACGCTATCCTGCTGACCCAACGCTGGCGCCTGGAACCGAGCCTGGAAGCCAATTTCTACGGGCGTGACGATGCCGGGCGCGGCCAGGGTGCCGGGCTGGCCGACAGCGAGGCCGGGCTGCGCTTGCGCTATGAGATCACCCCGGGGTTTGCGCCTTACGTGGGGGTGACCTTCAATCGGAGCTATGGCGAGAGTGCCGACATGATCCGCGCCGAAGACGGCGATATCGGCCAGACCCGCTGGGTGGCCGGGATCAGGTTGAGGTTCTAGACCGTGTCGCCCCTATCGCCGGCAACGCCGGCTCCCACAGGGAATTGAGCTGACCATGGACCCTGTGGGAGCCGGCGTTGCCGGCGATGAGGCCCTGACAGGCAACACAGAATTCAAAGGAGAACAAACCATGCTGAAAAACAAACTGGCCATCCTCGGCCTGCTGGCCCTGAGCAGCCTGGCCCAGGCCGCGCAGACCATCGACGTCTACCGCGACCCCAACTGCGGCTGCTGCAAGGAATGGATCAGCCACCTGCGCGACAACGGCTACACCGTCAATGACCATGTCGAGCCGAACATGAGCGCGGTGAAGCAGAAGCTCGGCGTGGCCCCGCGCCTGGCCTCGTGCCATACCGGCGTGATCAACGGCCAGTTCATCGAAGGCCATGTACCGGCCGAACAGATCGCCATCCTCGGCAAGCGCCCCGACCTCAAGGGCATCGCCGTTCCAGGCATGCCCATGGGCTCGCCAGGCATGGAAATGGGCGACCACAAGGACGCCTACCAGGTCATCGGCCTGACCAAGGCCGGTACCGATGAGGTGATCGCGGAGTACTGAGCCGGGATTGTCCCCTGATACGGGACAATCAATCTCCATGAAGACGGATTGTCTGCCGCAAGCGCCAGGCAGACAATGCCAGGACTTTCACGTCAAACGCTGCCTCATGCAGTTCATGGAGACCGTCCAATGCCACACGAAGGCAGCCTGCTGCAAACCGCGGTGATCTTCCTGGTCGCCGCCGTCATCACCGTTCCCCTGGCCAAACGCCTGCAACTGGGCGCCGTGCTCGGCTACCTGCTGGCCGGGGTGGTCATCGGCCCGCAAGCCCTGGGCCTGATCCGCGACACCCAGAGCGTCGCGCACATTTCCGAGCTGGGCGTGGTCCTGCTGCTGTTCATCATCGGACTGGAACTGTCGCCACGGCGCCTGTGGCTGATGCGCAAATCGGTGTTCGGCGTCGGCCTGGCCCAGGTCCTGCTGACCGGTGCGGTGATCGGTGCCATCGCCCTGTTCGGCTTTGCCCAGTCGCTCCCTGCCGCGGTCGTCCTCGGTCTCGGCCTGGCCCTGTCGTCCACCGCCCTGGGTCTGCAAAGCCTGGCCGAAAGCAAGCAGCTCAACGCGCCCCACGGCCGTCTGGCCTTCGCCATCCTGCTGTTCCAGGACATCGCCGCGATCCCGCTGATCGCCCTGGTGCCGCTGCTCGCTGCGGCAGGCCCGGACACCAGCCATGGCGACAGCCTGGAACATGGCCTGCGGGTGTTCGGCAGCATCGCCATCGTTATCGTCGGCGGGCGTTACCTGCTGCGTCCGCTGTTTCGCACCGTGGCCCGCACCGGGCTGCCGGAAGTGTCCACCGCCACCGCATTGCTGGTAGTGATCGGCACCGCCTGGCTGATGGAGGAAGCGGGGATTTCCATGGCCCTCGGCGCCTTCCTTGCCGGTCTGCTGCTAGCGGACTCGGAATACCGGCATGAACTGGAATCGCAGATCGAACCGTTCAAGGGCCTGCTGCTGGGGCTGTTCTTCATCAGCGTGGGCATGGGCGCCAACCTCGGCCTGCTGCTGGAAATGCCCCTGCTGCTGATCGGCCTGACCCTGTTGCTGGTGGCGGTCAAACTACCGCTGCTGATGTTGGTCGGACGCTTCGCCGGCGGCCTCAACAACGTCAGTGCCCTGCGCCTGGGGGTGGTCCTGGCGGCCGGTGGTGAGTTCGCCTTCGTGGTGTTCAAGCTGGGTCGCGACCAGGGCCTGTTCGATGCCCTGACCTTCGACGTGCTGCTGATGACCATCACCCTGTCCATGGCCGTCACGCCGTTGCTGCTGCTCGGTTGCGCCCGCCTGGGCAAGCGTCCGCAAGCCGTGCGCGAAGTGCCGGAGCAATACAAGAACATCAGCACCGATGCACCGCGGGTGGTGATCGTTGGCATGGGCCGCATGGGCCAGATCGTCGCCCGCATCCTGCGGGCGCAGAAGGTGCCCTTCATCGCCCTGGAGACTTCGGTGGATGCCATCGAGATGACCCGCATGTTCGAGCAGGTCCCGGTGTTCTACGGCGACCCGCAGCGCCCGGAAGTGCTGCATGCGGCCAAGGTTGGCGAGGCCGAGTATTTCGTCATCACCACCGACGACCCGGAGACCACCACGCGCACCGCCGAGCGGGTCAAGCAGATGTACCCGCACCTCAAGGTCCTGGCCCGGGCGCGTAACCGCCAGCACGTGCACAAGCTGGTGGACGTGGGCGCCGAGCCGATTCGCGAGACCTTCCATTCCAGCCTGGAAATGAGCCGCATGACTTTGGTTGGCCTGGGTCTGAGCGAGGCGCAGGCGGCGGACCGAATCCAGCGCTTTACCCGGCACGACGAGGAAGTCCTCGCCGCCCAGGGCCGGGTGCGGGATGACAAGGCCAAGGTGATGCAGACCGCCAAGGAAGCGCGGCTGGATCTGGAGCGGTTGTTCGAGGCGGATGCTGATTGAGGGATTTGGCGGAGGTGTCTGGCGTAAAAGACGTACGGGTGGTGCTGTATTGGCCTACAGCGCTTCACTGATATCCGACTTTTATGTAGGCAATTTCCCAAGCATACTTTTCCGCCTGTTCAGCCGTTGCGCGCTTGGAAATCGGGTCCTAGGCTTCGCCGGTCGCTGCACATCAGCGATCAGGTTTGGTCACCTGGGTCTAAGGCGCACAAAGCGCCCCATTCCGATTTTGCGGGCGCTTTTTCGTGGCTGGCATATCGCTCATGGCGGCTGTGCGCAGGGCGCCCTCGGGCGCGCCGGTATCCTTAGGCCCCGGTTGACCAACCTGTGTCACAGTCGCCACCCATCGTTTGGTCACCTTGCGTGGCGACTCCTTCAGGCCTAAGGAGTTGCACAATGAAAAAAATCGTTCCAGACCCACCCTCCCCGCAGCCTCGCCGAGTCACCGTGCAGACCCACTTCGGCTCATGCAGCGATGCTCACCCTCCACTATTCAGCATCTGCCCGGACGCCGATATCGAGGATGCCCTGGCGCACCTCGCGGCGGCCTTGACCTCCGCGTTCGAGACCAATGCGCAACTTTGCGACATGCTTTCGCGACCACTGGCGGACAAGGCCTGGGCTACATGGCAGTCGTTGGAGATTTGTCAGGCATTGACGGAGGCGTTGAGGAAAGAGACTGCGCGTCCGCTGGTGGGGAGGTAAGAGGTGAGGAAAGGGCATGGGCATCGGGCTTGGGTTAGCGGATGAGTGTGCCCTTTCTTTGCTGTGACAGCTTCGTAGCCTTCACCTTGAATGAGGGTGTCAGAAATTTTGTGTTCGGGCATACCATGAGTAAGAGGTGCATGTATGCCAACCAAAAAGAAACCGCTTCGAGAGTTACCGAAGGTTCCGGAGGAGCTGCTTGAGCAGTTTTCCACGGCTCCGCTGATGACCGCAGAAGCCATCGAAGAAGCTTCTGCCGCATTCAAGAAGGCGCTGATTGAGCGAGCCCTCAAGGCAGAGCTGGGGCATCACCTGGGCTATCCTCCGGGCGCGCAGCGCCCGGAAGATGAAACCAACCAGCGCAACGGCAAGACCGGTAAGACGGTGCTGACGGGTGATGGCCCGCTACGACTGGATATCCCCCGTGATCGTGATGGCAGTTTCTCGCCCATCCTGATACCCAAGCATGAACGCCGTTACACCGGTTTCGACGACAAGATCATCGCCATGTACGCCCGAGGAATGACTGTCAGAGAGATCCGCGCGTTTCTTTCCGAACAGTACGGAACAGATGTTTCGCATGACTTCATCAGTTCGGTCACAGATGAAGTCATGGAAGAAATTGGTGCCTGGCAACAGCGCCCCCTGGAACCGATGTATCCCGTCATTTTCTTTGATGCGCTGCGAGTCAAAATCCGCGAAGAAGGCTTGGTCCGCAACAAGGCGATCTACTTGGCACTGGGGGTCTTGCCCGACGGTACACGCGATATTCTGGGCATCTGGATCGAGAACACCGAGGGCGCGAAGTTCTGGATGAAGGTGTTCAACGACCTCAAGACTCGCGGTGTCGAAGATGTGCTGATTGCTGTGACTGACGGCCTCAAAGGCATGCCAGAGGCTCTTGGTGCGGTCTTTCCGGAAACCACCTTGCAGACTTGTATCGTGCACCTGATCCGCAACAGCCTCGATTACGCAGCCTGGGACAAGCGTCGGGCGTTGGCCAAGGCTCTCAAGCCGGTGTATCAGGCCGTTAACGCCGAAGCGGCTGAACAGGCACTTAATGAGTTTGAAAGCGGGCCATGTGGCAAGCAGTACCCAACGGTAGTAGCCGCTTGGCGACGAGCCTGGGATCGGGTAATTCCATTCTTCGTTTTCCCGCCCGCCATCCGGAAAGTGATCTATACGACCAATGCCATCGAGAGTATCAATGCGCAGCTACGCAAGATCATCAAGACCCGTGGGCACTTCCCGAATGACGATGCGGCGACCAAATTGATCTGGCTGGGACTGCGTAATATCACAGCAAACTGGGGCTCAGCCACACATGATTGGAAAAGCGCGATGAATCAATTTGCGATTTTGTACGGAGATCGCTTTATCAGGCCGACCTGGTGAATCCAAGGCCTGCCTGACGGCAGGCCGTAACCGGCCCGCACACAAAAAATCTGACAGTCCCCCTTGAATCCAAGGATCGTTTTTCTTGATTTTTCTTTTGAATCACGTAGTTAACAGTTAAGTAAGTGCCATTCAAATCTGTCCCCTTTTCCGGTCCCTTTTTCATGTTCCTTTTTCAGTCTATGCATTTTCTATGCTTTCTGTCGCCTTCTCTCCTCAGGTCATTTATAGTTGCTAAGATTTTTTTGGAGCATGGTTTCAAAATCCTGAAGCAGGTGAGATCCCTTTATATCATCACCTTTTCGATAAGCAGCCAAAGCCTCATCAAGGTTTTCTTTCAATCGATCCAGAATATCACCATCTAAGCCCTTATCTTTGACGAACTGCATCCCAACTGCCAACTCCTCAAAAGCTTTATCCAGAGTCAACTGATCCTCATCTTGTAAAAAGTCCTCCCGAGGAAAATCGTCAGGTGCACAAACAATCACCAAAGACAAAAGATCGAGAACCCCTTCAAAACTATTTACCCACGACATTGGACACCTCATTCATCAGCGGTAACAAACTGTACGAACCACCAAATTCGGAAAAGCGGACAGATTTATTTTCACAAACAATCAAGAAAAATAAATCTGTCCCCTTTCCTAGCCCCCTTTCCTATCGTCTCCTTTCTTGGTCGTTCCCTTTCTTGGTCCGTACTTTTATATCAAGGACCAGCAACGAATAATGTCCACAAACGCCTCACGATCTTTGACATGCGAATCAGCTCTTGAAAAAGGGGACTGAAAAAGTGAAAAAGCATGAAAAAGGGGACCATAGTGAAAAAGGGGACAGATTTATTTTTTCACCAAGCATTCAACGTAGCAAAGCGCTGGAAAATAAATCTGCCCCCTTTTCGTTTTCGCTCTTTTCTTCACTTTCCTGCCTGGTCAGAATTTAAAAGGCTTCAAATCACCACTAAACCTATCCCATTCACCACGCCTAAATACGTGAACAGCTCTTTGAGAACAATCACCATCATGAAACCCAGAGAGAGCTAGACCTAACTTAATCGACACAATGAATTCATAAATCCCTTTCAGTTCATTATCCTGCATTAAAAACCAACTAAAAAAACCACTTCCGCACTCGACATCAACCCCATTTACTCTAGCATTACAACCAGGAAGCAAAGTACACTCTCGAAACTCCCTCGCCTCAGAATCAAACCTTAAAATAAAGCCATCATAAAACAACTCAACCGCCCCCTTGAAATTTATATTTTTTCATCAGGACACCCAAACAACGAAACCGCCTTATCTTGACCATCACCAAAATAGAGCCCATTCACACTTTTATACAAATCAATAATAATCACTTCGATCTCCTTGATTTTGGGGAAAGCTGACCGCTTGACCGAGCATAATCTAACATCTCCTTAATCAAGAAAGAGGACAGATTTATTGTTTTCAACCAAGCACTCAACGTATCAAAACGATAGAAAATAAATCTGTCCGCTTTTCCGCCTTCACCCGCCTGCGCCCCTTTTTTATCTCTCCAACACCAGAATTCAATGAGAGCAAAACTCGCGATATACTTTTTTGTCAATCACAACCTCAAACGTCCGCTCCTCTTTCTCCACAACCGGGCTAACATTACGAATCCTATCAAGCCTTACAGGAGCGCCGCACAAGCTCACCCACAAAGAATCAAAAAGCGCAGGATTGTAAACATACTCACTCCCGTGCTCGATATAGTACTCCCTAGAAACCTCACCAGCTTTAACCTCACGCTCACACGATGGAAGCTCGAAAGAACTACAATAATGCACAGAATATTTCAGCTCATTCCTGATATCTATAGCAGACAGTAAAGCGGTCTCCCTGAAGCATCCTGACAGTACAAAAAATGACAAACCAACATTGGTCAAGAGCAGCACCTTAAATAAAACTCTTAACATGATTCTCACTCACCTCAAACCACTCAAACTTAGCTGCACAACTCAACCGCTTATCAAAAATGGGACAGACTTACTTTCACAAGCCATCAATAAAAATAAACCTACCCCATTTCTCGCCCCTTCTCCTACTGCGTCCTTTTCCTGCTTCTTACACCCCTTTATCTTTTTCAATTAGAGCAAAACTCGTCATATACTTTTTGGTCAATCACAACCTCAAAGGTCCGCCCCTCTTTTTCTACAACAGGATTAATACCAATAACCCGATCAAGCCTTACAGGAGCGCCACACAAGCTCACCCAGAAAGAATTAGAAACCCTGGAGTCGTACACAAACCCATATCCCCTTTCAGTGTAGTACTCCCTAGAAACCCCACCCGCCTTAACCTCACGCCTACACTCTGGAAGCTCAAAAGACTCACAATAATATATCGAGCTACTCAGTTGATTCTTGACATCTATAGCAGACACCAAAGCGGTCTCCCTGAAGCATCCTGACAGTACAAAAAATGACAAACCAACATTAATCAGGAGCAAACTTTTAAATAAAACCCTTAACATAACCCCAAACACCCCAAACACTAAAACTTAGCTGTACAACCCAACCACTTATAAAAACCGAACAAATTTATCTCCAAAAAAACACAAACAGAAGACAAGAAAACAAATTTATTTTTTCGACGGGAATAACCTGGCAGCACAACTCTTCCGATCCTTGGCATAGCAACCTCTTCCAACTGAGGCGTCCAGCTTAGCAAAGCGAATGAATCTGGAGAAACGCGCAAGGTCGGGCTGTGGGAATCCGCAATATGGCTTGTCCAGAAGCTCGTGCGGGATGGCTTTGGGACCGCTAACGCAGTCCTTCGCAGCTAAAGCAGCTCCTACCTTGATCGCGTCGACCTTTGTTCGGGATGTGGAGATACCCATGCAGTAGACTCCAAGGTCTTGCCCTCCCGGAGCCTCCTGATTGGAAGACCTCAACTCCCTCTACCTCTTCACCCAGGTCGTCGAACATGGTGGCTTCGCCCCGGCCGGCCGGGCGCTGGACATGCCCAAGTCGAAGCTCAGCCGGCGCATCTCCGAGCTGGAAGAACGCCTCGGCGTGCGCCTGCTGCATCGCACCAGCCGTCACTGCTCGCTGACCGAGATCGGCCAGGAGTACTACCGGCGCTGCCTGGCCATGCGGGTCGAGGCGGAGAGCGCGGCGGAGGTGATCGAGCGCAACCGCAGCGAGCCCCGCGGCCTGGTGCGCCTGAGTTGCCCGACCACCCTGCTCAACTCCTGGGTCGGGCCGATGCTGACCCGCTACATGCTCAAGTACCCGCTGGTGGAACTGTTCATCGAGAGCACCAACCGCCGTGTCGACCTGCTCCATGAGGGCTTCGACCTGGCCCTGCGGGTGCGATTCCCACCGCTGGAGAACACCGACATGGTGATGAAGGTGTTGAGCAACAGCACCCAGTGCCTGGTCGGCCAGCCGGGGTTTCTCGAACGCCTGCCGCAGGGGTTCGATCCGCTTGCCCTGGGTGAGCTGCCCAGCCTGCATTGGGGCAGTGCCCAGCGCGAGTACCAATGGGAGCTGTTCCAGGGCGAGGACCTGGACAACGGCCTGGTGATCCCGCACACGCCGCGCATGGTCACCGACGACCTGTTCGCCCTGCGCCATTTCGTCGTCGCCGGGGTCGGCATCGCCCACCTGCCCCGCATCGCGGTGCGCGAGGACCTGGCGGCCGGGCGGCTGGTGGAGTTGTTGCCGGGCTGGCATCCGCGTTGCGGCATCGTCCATGCGATCTTCCCCTCCCGGCGCGGGCTGCTGCCGTCGGTGCGGGCGCTACTCGACCACCTGGCCGAAGAGTTCGCTGACAGCGACATGGCCTAGAGCACATCGGTACAAGACCTGTCGCACGTCACTGGCCCAGAGTTCCGTCTCGCCTCACATCGGAACCCGCCATGATCCGCGCTACCCGCCGCCTCGCCCTGCTCACCACCTGTGCCGCCCTCGGCAGCGCCCAGGCCGACGAGGCCGGCTGGTCGCTGCTGAGCCGCAATTACTTCCTGCACAACGACTACCGCAGTCCGTCCGGCAGCGGGCAGAACTATCGCCAGGAATGGGCACAGGGCTTTATCGGCGAGGTGCGTTCGGGCTTTACCGACGGAACCGTCGGGATTGGCCTGGATGTCCACGGTTTTCTTGGTCTGAAGCTGGACGGCGGACGCGGCCATGCCGGGACCGGACTCCTGCCACGAGACAGCGATGGCCGCGCCGAGTCCGACTATTCCAGTGCCGGCGCTGCACTGAAGCTGCGCCTCGGCGATACCCTGCTGCGCTATGGCGAGATGCAGGTGGAAACCCCGGTATTCGATACCGGCGACAAGCGCCTGCATCCGGAATACGCCAGCGGCTGGCTGCTGGAGAACACCAGCCTGGCAGACTGGCGCCTGCAGGCCGGGCGTTTCACCGCCTTCAACAACCAGGACAACAGCTCCAGCCACGACGATTTCGCCGGCTATGGCGCCAACACCCGCGGCCATGCCATCAGCCTGGCCGGTGCACGCTGGACACCGACAGGCCCATTGAGCGCCGCAGTGTTCGCCGGGCAATTGCAGGACACCTGGCGCCAGGCCTATCTCAACCTGAATTACCGCCAGGCAGACTGGTCGCTGGACGGCAATCTCTACAGCACCCGCGATACCGGCCAGGCCAGTGCCGGTGCCATCGACACCCTGGCCTGGAGCCTGGCCGGCAAGTACCGTTTCGGCGTCCAGGCGCTGACCCTGGCGTACCAGAAGGTCCAAGGCGATACGCCGTTCGACTTCGTCGGTGGCGACTCCATCTACCTGGCCAACTCGATCAAGTACGCCGACTTCAACGGGCCGGGCGAACGTTCGTGGCAACTGCGCTATGACCTTGACCTGGGAGTGTTGGGCGTACCGGGGCTGAGCCTGATGGGCCGCTATGTCAGCGGGCGTGGCATCGATGGCGAGCATGCTCCGGCGGGGGGCACCTATGTCGGGCAATACGGCGACGGCGGGCGGCATTGGGAGCGGGATATCGATATGAAGTACGTGGTGCAAGGCGGTACGGCGAAGGACCTGTCGTTGTCGCTGTCCCATGTCAGCCACCGGGGTAATGCCGCCCAGCCCGGCGATGATATCGACCGCATCTATCTGATCGTCGAGTACCCGCTGGGCGGGCGCTTCTGAGGCGAATTAACAACGATTAACTCGTGTACCAGCGACGGGCTGCGAAGAATGGCGACTGCTTTCCGTTTGGATACTTCGCCAATGAACCTGTTGCAACCGGGTAGCCTGAGCCGCCCACGGGAACGGCTGGCCAAGCGCCTGATCCGCGATGGCCTGGCCAGCGGCATCGAGGTTCAGGTCCTGGCCGATGCCTGCGCACTGAGCCGTAGCCATTTTTCCCGGGCGTTCAAGCGCAGTACCGGGATGGCGCCGCAGGCATGGATCCAGCGCCAGCGGATCTGGCGAGCGCGGAGGTTATTACGGGCGTCGGATTTGAGCCTGAGCCAGATTGCCCTGGAATGCGGGTTTTGCGATCAGGCGCATTTTTGCCGGAGCTTCAGTCGGGCGGTGGGGGATACGCCGCTGGGGTGGAGGCAGGAAAGCAGGGGGTGAATGATCGGGCCTCATTGCTGCATGGGTATCTACGCGGTTCCTGTGGGTGTCAGCGATTGCAGCAGTGACTTCACAATAGCAATCGCTGGCAAGCCAGCTCCCACAGATTCTGTGGCTGGCCTGAGTCCTGCGGCCGACCCGGATCCCTGTGAGAGTCGGCGTTGCCGACGATGAGGCCATCAGCCTCGACATCAATCCAACTGGTCT